>NZ_QSUR01000035.1:0-67090 GCF_003439055.1 Bacteroides sp. OM05-10AA | reverse complement strand
GACCGGTGAAATAAAAAAGAGATTACCACCAAATTTGACGAAGAACCCCTATCTTTGAGGAGTGAAGGAAAAGGGCGCATTATCAAAGAACAAACAAAAATATCTACCCACACAAGAAACAACAATATCAGTTAAAATGAAACTATGAAATGCAAAGATTACTCAAACAAGCAAACAAGTAGCCGACGTCCACATTGTTCCTTCAGTTTTTAATTGAAAAAATACAAGGGAACTAATTATGAATGATTTAAAAAGGTTTATGGAGACAGTCATATTAAGACTGGAAAATGAAGGGCGGTATGGGACGGCCCACGTCTACCAAAGTACACTAAATGCGATTTTGCGGTATTGGCAAATCAGGCAAAAAGGTACTATAAAATTGGATAAAGTATTCACTCCGGTCCTCTTGCAGGATTTTGAGCGATACCTATTGGAAAACATGCTAAGTATGAACACCGTATCAACCTATATGCGTATGCTACGGGCGATCTACCACAGGGCAACGAAAGAAAAACGGATAAAATGGAGGCAGGGATTGTTTGACACCGTATACACCGGCGTACGGGCAGACACCAAACGATCACTGACTGCCAAGCACATGGGAAATATACTTGTGGCCCAACAATCACTCCCCTCACTAAAGGAAGCACAGTCATGATTCACTCTCCTGTTTCTGCTTAGAGGAATGCCGTTTATCGATCTTGCCCGGCTAAGGAAATGTGACCTGTATGGAGATACACTTATCTATAAGAGACAAAAGACCGGACGAATAATCACCGTAAATGTAACCCCGGAAGCCATGCGACTCATCAAACAACTGGCTAACCGGAATCCTCAATCACCTTATTTATTATCTATCTTACCCAGCAACTCAAAGCTACAGAATGGAAACTGTTTCGGAAGTAAAGAGGAATACCGACTGTATCAAGCCATATTGCGAGGTTTCAATAGAAGGTTGAACGAACTATCCAGAAGGATGAATCTAGGCGAAAAACTCTCGTCATATACAGCACGCCACACATGGGCTACAACAGCCTACCAAAAGAAATGTGCAACAGGAGTCATCTGCAATGCCTTAGGACACTCTTCCATCAAAGTGACCGAAACCTATTTAAAGGCATTTGAGCAAAAGGAAATAGATCGGACAAATAGAATGATTATATCTTATGTAAAACAAGAAGCTGAAAAGGCTAACAAAAATCGCAATACACTATTTAGCACACTGTAATTTAGTCTATTATACTCCCGTTACTTTGTAGGTAACGGGAATAAATATCGGTGCAAATATGAGCATATTTCTTAAAACAACCAAACGAAATCGCACATTTTTTCTAATAAAGCACTCAAAAGAAGAACATAAACAGATAAAACACGTGGATTCTTTGTATTAGGGCATATCAACCTCTAAATTTTGCATGAGATTTCCCTCCCCTCTACCTCTTTCTCGAAGTAGGGGTTAAAAAGTTTCATTGTATATCATATCGTTTTCTAGTATTGACTACTTAAAAAGAGCAGGTACAAAGTATTTCCCGTTACCTACAAAGTAACGGCATACACCATAGAGAAACAAAAATTAAAAACCAGTATGGAATATTTAAGACGAAAGCTATGCCTATTAGCCGGAAGTATTCTTTTGACTTGTGCCGCATGGGGGCAAACACTCCCCACCGACTCAATAACCAAAGATCCGGAAGCCTGGTACATCCATTTCAAGACAGGAAAAAGCAATCTCGATCTGGATTATAACGGCAACAGAGGTACTCTACAACGATGTATCGACAGAGTACAAGAGATTATAGACAAAAATGAGTACGTCATCGATCACATCCGCATCATTGGATATGCATCTCCCGAAGGTCCGTTAGCACTCAACTTACGACTTAGTGCCGCAAGAGCAGACGTATTGAAAGACTATCTTGTAGCCAAGACAGGACTCTCTTCCAACCTATTCGAAGTAGTGGCAGGAGGAGAAAACTGGAACGAACTTCGTGTCATGGTCGAAAAAAGCAATATTAAAGAAAAAGACCGCGTACTGGATATTCTCGATCATACTCCCGAAGGAGTAGACCCGGAAATTGCCCTGAAAAAACTACCCGGAGGTACATACCGCTATATGCTTACTAACTTCTATCCTAAATTAAGGAGTGCAAGCAGTGTGCAGTTACTAAGAATTGTCCCCGTCGTTGCTCCTCCTGTGGTGAAGGAAGAAATAAAGGTGGTAGAAGTGGACACCGTAAAACGAACTCCACAGAAACCGGTCGTACAAGAGCCTAAGCCCTGCCGGTGTGATCCTCCGTTGATGGCCATCAAAACCAATCTCGCCTCCTGGGCTACTCTTATCACCCCCAACATTGAATTGGAAGCCTATCTGGGCAGCCGATACTCCATCGCTGTGGAAGGAGCTTATCGCTGGCTGAAAGACAGCAAAGCCAAAGGCAACAGTTACAACGTGGCCTCCGTGTCGCCGGAAATACGTATGTACGTGCGTGACGACCGTTCTTTTCAAGGTTCCTACTGGGGATTGTATGGACTTTACGGCGAATACGATGTGAAATTCGGAAGCACCGGACGCCAAGGCAACATTCGCGGACTCGGTATCTCGTACGGATATATCTTTAAGTTCAACCGTTTCGACTGTCTCTATTTTGACTTGGGCATCTCTGCCGGATACAACCGGCTCCGATACGACAAGTATTTCTGGTACGACCCATGCAATGCATTCAAAGAACATAAAGGTAAGAACTATTGGGGACCAAGCAAAATCAAGGCATCACTCGTCTGGAGATTTTAAATCATAGGAGGACCTGATTATGAGAACAGAAAAAGATACTGAAACTATGGATTTATATAATAAATATAACGCATCTGAATGGTTAACCCGGAAAGAGGCGATACGACGTAAAAGGTTGGTGACGATTATTTCCGCATCTGCGGCAGCACTACTCATACTTATCCTGCTACTGATGAGCTCATGTGAGAAAAAAGACCTTTGTTATCTGGATGCGCATCCGCACATCTGCCACACCCAACTGACGCTCAAATTCAATACAGCATGGGATAACGAGCCGATTTACTCGAACTATACACGCAGTGCAGGCAGCCTGACTGTAAGATATGTACTGGAATTCTGGACCATGAGCGATGACGGCAAACTGGAGACACAGCTGGAACGCAAAATTGTGAACGGTGGTTCGCTTGCCGAAGGAAACAACCGCTATCAAGTAAGCGTTGACCTTCCCGCAGACAGAATAGCTGTTCTGGCATGGGCCGAACCTCTCGCCAGCGGTCAGACGAGTAATCCTTATTTCGATGTGAGCTCGCTCACCAGTGTTAAGATGAAAGAGCCATTCGGAGCGGGAGCCACCAAAGATGCTTTCAGCGCAAGCGTCACCTGGGATTACAGCGGATACGGCGGACCTCACTCACACTCCAATGACCTCGACTTCACGGAAGAACTGGAACTGTTACGTCCCTTCGGCACATATACCGTGATTTCGAACGATATGGAAGACTACTTCGAGAAGGCCGGAGCCGATGCCCCGGAACCGCATACCGCCAAAGTGAACTACCAGATGTGGATACCGCCGATGTTCGACACCTTCCGCCAAGTGGCAAGCGGTTCGCAATCCGGTGCAACATTCAATCACACGGTAAGCGTACACACAGAGGGCAAGGAATACAAACTGGCAGAAGACCTCATCTTTATAGGTCCGGGCGACGGAACGGACAACTATTATAATATTATCGTAGAAACTCATGCAGCAGACGGCACCAGCATACATAAAAGCGGCAATGCGGAAATACGTATGCAGCGCAACAAACATACATTAGTATACGGTGCATTCCTGACTGTCCGCAAACCCAGTTCACCGGGTATCAACGATGAATTCGAAGAGATAATAGAAATAGTGATACCTGATTAATGAATAATTTATTAAGGATAGAATAAGATGAAAAAACATAGGCTTATGAATCATCAGAAGTATTTCCGGACATTATGTTTCGGGCTGTCGTTCCTCACTGCGGCGTGCACCAACGAATCGCCTCTGAACACGGAACCGGCCGAATGGCCGAAAACCAGCATTTCCATACAGGCAACAGTCGACACGAAGGCCGCCAACGAACCGGAAACAGCCGCAGACAACGGAACAATCACCCGTGCCGGCGGTGACAAGCAAGTACCTGCGGGCTATCGTCTGCGCTGCAAACTGGAAGTTTATTCGAAAACAACAGACCTGCGCGTGGCACAAGCCCAGCTATTTATAGACGATAACAGCGGACTGACGGGAGCCATTACTTTCCCGGACGTACATCTTCCTCCCAATGATACTTACAAGGCGATCTGTTGGGCAGACTATATCGCAGCAGGAACAGAAACCGACCTGATCTACAATACCTCAAAAGGGTTAAGCGATATCCGCCTCATCGAAACAATCGGCACCGTTCATGCGGAAACCGCCGCCAACGAAGCGGATATAGAAGATGCTTATGCAGGACGATCCGATACTTTCACCATCGAAGCAAGCGGTGCTGTCAAAGAAGGGGATGAAGAAAAACTGACTTCGATCAAATTAAGACGTCCGTTTGTAAAGCTGTCTCTCCCCTGGGTGAAACTGACAACCGAAGACGGCAGTGTATGGACGGATGCATTGAGAAATATCCGGATCGTATATGAAACCGGAAATGTATTATACACCCAATTCAACGCGTGGACCGGAGAAGCATCGGGAGCGAGAACTGTTTCTTCTGCTCTATATTCCAAAGAGGTTTCGTCTTTCAACAAAACCTTTGCTTTGCACGACTATTTACTAGTGCCTGTGCCCATGCCGGACGCGATTCCTTTATCATTCCACATCGAAGCAGAGACAACAGGAGGTACTCCGGTGACATTCAAACGTTACGGAAGCACGGCAACCGACTATTCTTCTATTTCAATCGAGTTGCCTAATCCGAATTATATGTTGCGCATCAAAGGAGCAACAGCAGCGATAGAAGATGACGAGACTATATACCCGTTGACATTCAAAGAGTATATCCCGTAAATATTCTCTCTATTATAACTAAAAGTGATACATTTTTATTATTAACCAATTTTTTTAAGCATGAAAAAAAGTTTATTCTGGTCGTTAATAGCTGCAACAGCTATGATGACTGCTTGCGGTGACGATGCATTTGTAGACAATCAGCAGGTTGTTACAGGTGAGGAAACTCCGGTAGCGTTCAAAATTAACATGGGGAATGCGATCAGTACTTATGCAGGTACGGATTTCTCAAAAGGCGGATGGTCGAACTGGAAAGATTCCGACACTGAAATGATTGAGGAAGTGAATGCACGTGCCACTTTGCAGGTGTTCGCTAATGGAGGTACTTCTCCATATACTCAGGTAAGAACTGTATTGACTGAAGCACCTAGCGGCAACGACATCGAACTTCCGCAGTTCCGCCTGCCGGCAGGCAATAGCTATACAGCTGTTGTATGGGTAGACTTCGTTCCGAAATCAGTTACTTCTTCAAGCACGGAAAGCCGTAACGACTATTACTGGAAGACTGAAAATCTGGCTAGCGTTTCTGAATTACAGTTCACTGACGGTTTGATGCCTATCGTTGAAACTCCTGAAGCACGCGATGCTTACACGGGACTTATCAAGTTCACCGTAAACGCAGACGGTACTTACAACATTACAGACGGAGCAGAAGACCAAAGTATCAGCACTGCTATTCCTATCACAGCTACTCGTAAGTTTGCCAAGATCAGCTTGATCCTGACCGACTACGACAACAAGACGGAATGGGCAGATGCATTGAACAACCTCGGCAGCGACAATCTTCTCGAATACTTAGGTATGGAAGTGACTAACCTGTCCACCGGTTACAATGCGCTGACACAATCTCCGGTTTCGGCAACTCCGACTACTCAAAGTTATTTCCACCGTCCGTTTGATGTAGCTTCTGCTACCAGCACTTCCGATCACGTAAACGGTGTAAAATGGTATCAGGACGGTGACAAGTTCTATCCGATCTTCGACCTGAACTACGTTATTCCTGAAAAAGCAGGTAAAGACGCTACTTACTCTTTGAGTTTCAAGGGTTACAACGTAGATGGTACTCCCAGCTTCACTGCTGACGCTGCCGCACTGGCTGAAATCAATGCTGAAGCCGATGGATTCAAACTGGTAGCAATCCGTAATGCAAGCAACGTTCCTGTAAGAACGAATGCTCATACGATTATCAAGATGAATCTGTACAAAGCATATAGCTGCACAGTTACTATCGTTGACGAATTCACCGGTGGTACCGAAAATGTAGTTATCGACGACGATGACAAGAAACAGAGTACAGACGATCACTTCATTCCTGAAGGTGACGAAAACGGTGCACACATCGTAGTAGTACGCGGAAATGACGGTAAAGCAATCTCTATCGACATCACAGGTATCAACAAGGATAACTTCGATTTAGTAATTGATGATCTTGTTGCCATGAAGAACCTGTCTTCTACTGCTGACAACACTAAACCTGTTATCAATATGAGCGGTACTGACATTCCTAATCCGGCTGATTTCTCTGATCTTGAAGGTAACGTTACCAACGACATCAAGTTGACATTGACTCAAGACGGACAGGATATTGTTTTGGAAGGTCTGACTAACAACATTACTTTAGATTTGCCAAGCATCCAGAAGTTTATAGTAACCAGCACTGCAGACGTTACTATCGAGAAAGTTGTTTCAAACAGCTGGCCAACCTCTATCACTGCTAAAAATGTGACATTTACAGGAACTACATACAATTCTGTATCTATCAACGTGGAAGAAACTGCTACATTCAATGGCGGAACATACAACAATGAGGTCGCTGTGATCGGTTCGGAAAATGATGCAGAAGCGGTGATTAACGGTGGTGTATTCAACCACAACTTCAAATCGAGTGTAGACACTACTATCAAAGGCGGTTCATTGCCTTATGTAGATGCTGACACTAACGGAGTGGCTGATTACATGTTAATCATGAATGCCGGAAAGACTCTGACTGTTGAAAAGGCTGACAGCGCATTTGGTCCTCTGTTTGCTACATCAGGTGCCGACTGTAAGTTAGTATATGACACACAGGATATTAAAGATTTCTATTCTGGTCTGGAAGGTAGTAACTGGAGCAATATTTCAGTAAAATAAACACTCCCTTTTTTATCTCAACAACCTTAGCCGGGCATTGTCTTATCATAGCCTTGCCCGGCTACATTCTCCAATTCTAAATGGAAGCTACAAACAAATTCTTTATTCCTTTATATTAGGTGAATTATCTGTTGCACATATTATTATTTATCCGTTACCGGTTGTTTCTCTTTTGCTGCTGTTATCTGTTGTTTGCTTCATGTGACAACGAGGGTTATCTTCACCCTATTATTCCTCAGCAAGAAAAGGAAACGCAACGTATTCTCATCGCTTATCTTGCCGGAGACAACAGCCTGTCTCCAGAAATAGAACAGAAAATAGCAGCAATCACAATCGGTTTCCTGGCAACTGACTGTTCGCAAAACCGACTTTTTATCTACTGTGATCGCAAAAATGCATCACCACAATTGATGGAAATCAGTGCCCACACTGCAAATCCACGCCAATTACTGAAAACTTATACGGCACAAAATTCTGCTTCATCAAATGTAATGAAGCAGGTGCTGAATGATATATTGAACAACTATTCCGCCTCAAGCTACGGTCTTATCCTGTTTTCGCACGGGAGTGCATGGTTGCCGGCAGCTGGTTTGGAAAATCCCAGTCGCGGCACACGCAGTGTTTGCATCGACGGGGAGGATGAAATGGAACTGGCAGATTTTGCTTCTGCCCTTCCCTTACCTAATCATAGGAAATGGGATTTCATTCTTTTTGAAGGTTGCTACATGGGAAGTGTAGAAGTTGCTTATGAATTGAAAGACAAGACAGAAGCGATTATTGCTTCTCCTACGGAGATTGTCAGTCCGGGAATGACAGAGGTATATCCGTCTGCTCTGTCCTATCTTTACCAGCCAACTCCGCAACTGGAGAGATTTGCGCAATCTTACTTTGATGCATGGAACAATAAAACAGGAGATTATCGTTCGGCTACTATCAGCGTAGTGCGGACTGAATATTTAGAAGAACTTGCTCTGCTTGCCCGCGCGGCTTTTCTCCGTTGGAAACCGGACACTGAGACAATCAGTTCTTTACAATGTTTCAACCGTAACGAATGGCATCTCTTTTTCGATCTTAAAGAAACATTGCTAACAGCCAACCCGGCATTAAAAACGTACGTTAATGAGTTATGGAAGAACATTGTTACTTACTCGGCTGCCACTCCCAGTTTTCTGCCCGGACTGGCATACGGCTTTACCATACACACACATAGCGGCTTGAGCTGCTATGTGCCACAAAACGAATTCTTGTATATAAATCAAGGATACACACAAACTACATGGTGTGGGACGGTATACCAATAACTAACTCTCCGGAAAGAGTTCCGGAGTTCCCACTTTAGTTATCAGGACTGTCACCCCTAATGCCACTCCATGTTTTATTTTTGTTTGTTTGTATGCTAATGCCCTGTGCTGTGAAGCACGGGGCATTCATTTTTCACACATTTATTTTTTAACGGACCCGACTGAAATATGAATCAGGCTGAATTTATCCGGGTAAAATCTGTTCTATCTCTTTCAACTCGTCTGTCGTGAACTCCAAATGTTCCAGCGCTTTCAAATTGTCGGCCAACTGATTCACAGAACTTGCACCTACGATCACCGATGTCATTCTTTCGTCTTTCAGCACCCATGCCAAAGCCATTTCAGCCAGCGTTTGCCCACGGCGGCGGGCTATTTCATTTAATTGACGGGCAGCTTCTACCTTTTCATGCGTCACTTGAGATTGTTGAAGAAAACCCGAAGAACGGGCAGCACGGGAACCTTCCGGGATGCCGTTCAGGTATTTATCGGTCAATAATCCTTGTGCCAAAGGAGAGAAAGCTATGAAACCGGAACCGTACTCTGCTGCTAAAGGAAGTGATTCAGCCTCAACCGCACGATCGAACATACTATACCGATATTGGCTGATAAGACAGGGAACACCGGCTTTTGCCATCATCTCATAGGCAACACGGGCTTGTTCGGGAGGATATTTAGAAATTCCGATATACAATGCTTTCCCTTGCTTCACAATATCAATCAATGTCTGGATGGTTTCTTCAACTGGAGTGACTCCGTCATAACGATGACTATAAAAGATATCAAAATACTCCAAACCTGTTCGGAGGAGACTTTGGTCAATGCTCGCCATCAGATTTTTACGAGAGCTATTTCCGCCATAAGGGCCTGCCCACATGTCATGACCGGCTTTGGAAGAGATAATCATTTCATCCCGGTAGCCTTGAAAGTTCTCTTTCAAAATTCGTCCGAAATTTACTTCCGCACTTCCGGGAGCGGGACCGTAATTATTTGCCAAGTCGAAATGAGTAACACCGTGATCGAAAGCATACTTAATCATGTCGGTTGCTACATTGAAATTGTCCACACTACCGAAATTATGCCACAATCCCAAAGAGATTAGAGGTAACTGCAAGCCACTCTTGCCACAATATGTATAAGGCATCTGTTCGTAACGATCGGCTGCCGGCTGATAACTGAAAGAGTTTTCCATAAAGCAGAATGTTTATATTTTCCTTTCACAAAGAAAGGAAAAATAATCCAATTACAGCTTCAACCGGATATTAAAAAGAAGGCGGATCAGAACTGGAAATAGATAAACGGCTGAATCTCCGAACTCTTCATCTGAATAACAAGGTAAATCAAAGCTACCATCAATACTGCTTTTCCTATGAACGGTAAACGGATCACTCCCCGGCAAGCTGCATTTTCCCAACTATCGGGAGCAAAATGAAGCAGGAAGCCGAGCAACATTAATGCGAATACTTTCCAATATCCTTCAAGTAACTGTGGGAACAGTTGCGGACGGAAAGTAGTGAATATCTGTCCCAGCATATCCATTGAGTTCTGAAAATCGGCATTACGGAAGAAAATCCAGCAGAAGCAGACAAAATGGAAAGTAATAATCACTCCGAACACACGCCGCCAACCATGACTTTGTTCTCCTTTCTTACGTCCGGTGATGGTCATCCACATTTTATGTAATGCTAAAGCAACACCATGGAAGGTTCCCCAAAGAACGAAGTTCCAAGATGCGCCATGCCACAATCCACCCAGAAACATGGTAATAATAAGATTCAGATATTGCCGGAACTTACCTTTTCGGTTTCCTCCTAAAGAAATATACAGATAATCCCGCAGCCAACTGGACAAAGAGATGTGCCAACGACGCCAGAATTCGGTAATGGAGGCAGACTTATAAGGAGAATTAAAGTTGAGATTGAAATGAAAGCCCAACAATAAAGCAATACCGATAGCCATGTCACTATATCCGGAAAAGTCGCAGTAAATCTGTAAAGCATAACCATACACTCCCATCAGATTCTCAACACCCGAATAGAGAGTAGGATTATCAAAAATACGTTCTACAAAGTTGATGCTGATATAGTCGGAGATAATGGCTTTCTTGAAAAGACCGGATACGATCAGAAAGATTCCGCGGCCGAACATCTCCTGCGAAACAAAGAGAGGTTTCCGGATTTGCGGGATAAAGTCGCGGGCACGCACGATAGGTCCCGCCACCAACTGGGGGAAGAAAGATACATAGAAAGCGTAGTCCAAAAGATTCGTCAATGGCTTTATGTCCCTCCGGTAAACGTCGATGGTGTAGCTTAGCGACTGGAAAGTAAAGAAGGAGATACCGACCGGCAGGAATATATCAAGAGCGGTAAACTCTCCTCCCATCAATGATGCTATCACCCCACCCAGGAAATTGGTATATTTGAAATAGACAAGAAGTCCCAGATTGATACTCAGACTCAAAACTACTAATCCTTTACGTTTCCAATACCCCTCTGCACGATCCATTAGCTGTGCAAGAAAGAAGTCGGCAACGGTGACTATAGCAAGCAGAAAGAAGTATGTGCCGCTACTCTTGTAGTAGAAATAATAGGAAAAGAGGGTGACAAACAAGATACGGGCAGTGTATTTACGTTGTAACAACACATACACTACCATGAAAGCAGCGAACAGCCAAAGGAAGATACCGCTGCTGAATATCATCGGGGCTTGCGGATCGTAGGTAAGTACCTCTTTTAGTCTACTGAAATCTATATCAATGGGAAACATAGTCATTATATGCTTGTATAAGTGCTTGGTATAATAAATTTCCTTGCAGGATGTATCCTTCAGGTAAATAATGTACATGATCGGGACGCATCAGGTTTGCCTCCGTCCAGTTGGTGCAGGCACGACGCTTCCCTCCGACTACATCATACATATCCCACACGAGCAGGCGATGGTCTTTTGCATAACGGCGGATGGTTTCCGCTGCTGTTGCCGTACGGGGATTGATGGCATACGTGCGTCTACGCCTCCGTTGCCGGAAACTTTCATAGGAACCGGGAGGGGTAGTCAGAAGAATGGGGATGTTAGGAAGACTGTCGCGCAACAGTTTCACAAGTTCATCCATCTGATTGTAGTGCACATTTATATTATAACGCCGGTTATGGCTTTCATTGGTTCCGAAAGAGAGAATCAGCAATTCGGGTTTCAAGGCAGCGATTTCGGCAATACGATCCGGATGGGTAAATGTTAGGCAAGTAGCTCCGTTGACGCCTTTATCAATATAAGAAATGGCACCAAAGGTTTCTGCCAAACGGGCACCGGTGGTTTGGGGATAGATATGTCCACGCACGTGGCTATCGCCAATATGAACGATGCGGACTGTATCTTCGGAGAGTCCGGCACGTACCTGGCGGAGATGTTCAAAGACGGGAGCCAGCAGAGCAATGCTGTCAATAATCTCATTCCGTCCGGTTTCGCGAAAAGCAGCAGGGAAGGCTACTTGTACGTTGATCGTATCATTCGCCCAGTTCATTTCCCGTAAAGGCTTTATCCGCTTTGCAGTCTTTCCCAATGGAGAGCATACAGGCATACGGTCTTGCGCGATGGTTTCTGTAAGAAAACAAGGGACACTCAACATACCGGCGAGAATGAGAATAAAGATGGACAGCAGGTTACTCTTTCTCATAAGCACGCCTCCTGTCGTATTGTTCCTTACCATAGATCATGGTTTCATAAAGCAATCCTGCCAAATGCTTACCGCCACGGAAGTTTATATGCGTATAATCGTAGTTTGCCATAGAGGGTTTGGCATGGACGAGTTTTGCCATACTGCCCTCTCCGCCCATTGCTTCAAACATATTCCAGAATGCAATGCCGCTTTCAGCAGCAATGTTCTGCTGATAACGAATCAGATTCTTGACACCGGGCATGGTACGGAGTTCGCCGTTTTCATTTTTATAATCACGGTCGCCAACGCTCAACAACAGGATTCCCGCTTGTGGGAAACATTCTTTCAGATGCTCGATAGCTGTAATCAATCCCTTCTGGTAATTATCATAATTACGTCCCCGTTCGGTAGCTACATTCAATCCATATTCGAGGATAATCAGGTCATAAGGACGTTGGCGGTTAAACTGCTTCAACATTTGTACCGGAATACCACGCAGGGAAAGACCGGAACTACCACGCAACGAGAAGTTATCGAGAATGATTCCTTTCTTTCCATCCATTGCCAAGCCATAGAACAGGGTAGAGTCTGCACGATCTACTGTCCAACGAATAGAACCGATGCGTCCGTCCACCTGAACTTGTTGTAATTCATCAGAAGGACCTAAAGAGTAATTCTTGTTTTCTCCTTTGTTCACACGGGCAGAAAGAAGAACGGAATCTTTATTATAGAAGAAGATAGAAGCACGTTGGCAAGTATCGAGCAGGGAGGCGTATTTATTTTGTCCGCGTAGTTCTACATAAGCTCCGTTCCGGGGGACAAAATAGTGTCCGGAAATGCCTTGTTTCTTCTTATCGAAATAGATACTGTCTGTTACTGCATGGCTGGACCATCCGCCAAATGTATGCCGTACCGTAGGACGGTAACCGCTTGTCATGGAAGTGATGGTAACAAAACCTACACCGCAACCGCCGAATTGTTTCTGAAGCATTTCGCGCAAGTCGGCTGTAAATATATCCGCTTCGATAAAGGAATCTCCGAATACGGCAATGCGTACCTGTTTGTCATCAGAGTCAGTGGAAGAGACACGGTTGAGTGCTTCGTAGAAAGGAGTCATTCCCCGGAGGGTGGAATCGCTGTAATCTTCAATGCAGGTCATGCCTGCGCGGCAGGTATCTACAAAAGCCGGCTTTACAACAGGAGGCAAAGGGATGCTGTCCGAATCAGCTGCAGCAGTCTCCGATTCGGGGTAACGAAGATCGCTCAAAAGGTCTACACGCCTCATCGTGTGTCCGTCAATAGTCAATACTGGAAGCCAATGAAGCCCGAGTAAGGCTGCAAATACAATCAGTACGAACCACAACGAATATTTCAAATAATTCTTTATTATCTCCATAATGTTCCTAAAATCCAAAACGACCGCAAAGATAGACAAAAGCCACAAAAAGAAAGGAGAATCTACATTATTTATTAGATTCTCCTTTCCTTTTTATCTATCTACCGGATCGTTTTTAAATGGTCCGTTCAATGTTCCACACAAATGCGCGCAAGCCTAATTGTTGTGTTTCCAGGTCCATTTTATGCAAGGTGTCCAACAACGGATCGACTTTGCTGTCGTCTACTACTGTCAGGATAGCCGAGCACATACTTGGCCAGGCATGGCTTCCGAAATGCGGATCGCCTGTCTTCGAGCCACGTCCCTGTACTTTTTCGAGGTAGGTAAAACCACGACAACCCAAACGGTCGAGCAATGCCATGATTCGTTCGTAATAAGCCTGGTCGAATGTTATCAATACTGATTTCATATTTCTTTTCTGTTATTTCTTAATAATGCTGTCTTTATTCTCCTGGAAGTAAACATCCAATTCACGTTGACGACGAAGTTTACGACGACGGTTCTTGATTCCTGTTCCTGCAAATACACAGTACAGAGTAGGAATCAAAATCAATGTCAAGATAGTAGATACCGTCAGACCACCAATTACTGCAATCGCCATCGGACTCCACATTTCGGAACCCTGACCGCCACCGATAGCCATCGGAATCATACCGAGAACAGTGGTAGCCGTAGTCATTAATACGGGGCGAAGACGGCTCTTACCTGCTGTTACCACAGAGTTCAGCACTGCGAGTCCACGCTCTCGACAGAGGGTGATGTAGTCGATAAGTACGATACCATTCTTCACCACAATACCGATCAACATGATACCTCCCAACAAACTCATGACGCTCAATGTGCTGTTTGTGAAGAATAGTGCCATCAAAACACCGCTAAATGCAAACGGTAGGGAGAACATGATAATGAACGGATAAGTCAGTGACTCGAACTGTGCTGCCATCACGATAAATACGAGAATGACAATCAGGATAGCAAGTGTTCCCAAATCACGGAATGAATCCTGCTGGTCTTCGTACGAACCGGAAATCTGGATAGTGACTTCTCCCGGAAGATCCATTTTATCTATCACCTTATTTCCGGCAGCCACCACGTCACCCAGCGGAGCTCCGGAGATTACAGCGGAAACGGTCACGATACGTTCACGGTCTTTACGTTCGATAGTAGGAGGTGCAAAACGTTCGACTACCTTTCCGACATCTTTCACACGAACGGATTGTCCTTGCGCATTGTAAATGAGGATATTTTCCAGACTTTCAAGACTTGTACGGAATTCGGGTGCGTAACGCACTTTAATATCATATTCATCTCCGTCTTCACGATATTTAGATGCTACCGCACCATTGACACGGTTGCGCAGGTAGTTACCGGCAGTTGAAAGATTCAAACCATGCATGGCCAGTTTCTCACGGTCGAAGTCTACCTGATATTCAGGCTGGTAGTCACTACGGCTGATATTTACCTCGGTCACGCCTTTCACTTTCAACAACTCACGTTTCAGGCGGGCTGCCACACTATCGGTCATTGTCATATCGTATCCGTAAACCTCAAAGTCGGCACTTGCCTGTGCGGACATACCTGTGTTACTACCTCCGAGGATTACTTGCGCCTTACTGAATTCGGGATAGGCTTTCAAATCTTCACGCATCTCATCACAGACCGTTTCTAAAGAAACGTTACGATCGCCCGGATCTACCAAACTGATGTTAAACGAGATTATATGTGAGCCATTGTCCTGCATGGATGCCCAGGTATTGTCGGAATCAGCCTGACCGACTGTATAGTTACAGACTTTCATAATGTCTTTATACTTTGTCAGCCACTGGTTGGTCAACTTTTCAGAAAGTTCCTGCGCTATTTCTTTTCGCGTACCGATCGGAAGTTCCAACTGTACGGCAATACGGGCATTATCCTGTGCCGGGAAGAACTCTGTACCGATACCCTTTGCACACAGCAAACTGATAACAAAGAAAACGATACAGCCCACAATCACAATCGGACGATGACGCACAGCCCAGTTCAACATCTTCGCATACCAGGTATCGAGTCCGTCGAGCGCTTTCTCAATCGGAGTAAAGAAGAGCTTGAACATCTTCGACGGCTTCTTCTGTAAACGAAGCAACTGGGAACAGAGCATCGGAGTCAAGGATAGGGCGGCGACCGTAGAAATAAACATGATGGCACACATCATCCAACCCAACTGTTTGAAAAGTACACCGGACATACCGCTTACCATCGTTAACGGGAAGAACACGGCAATCATGGTCAATGTAGAAGCGATTACAGAGATTGCCACCTCATTGGTTCCGTGCACGGCTGCCTGTTTCGGATCGGAACCCCGCTCGATATGAGTCGTTACATTTTCAAGTACCACAATCGCATCATCCACCACCATACCGATAGCGATAGAAAGTGACGAAAGCGAGATGATATTAATTGTATTTCCACTAACCGCCAGGTAAATGAACGAGGCAATCAATGAAAGCGGGATGGTGATACAGATAATCAGCGTCGCACGCCAACGTCCCAGGAAGAGGAACACGACGATGACAACGAAAAGCAAGGCATAAACAACGGTTTCCGTCAAACTGTCGATGGTGTTCAAAATGTTGTCCGAAGTATCGACAATGACACCAATCTTCACGTCGCTCGGCAGGTTCTTCTGAAGCCTCGGCAGCGCGTCGGCCACTTTCTTGGAGATTTCTACCGAATTGGCTCCCGACTGTTTCTGAACTACAATCATAGCACCTTGCACCCCATTATTATAGGTTTCCTGTGCACGTTCTTCCACGGTATCGACAATACGGGCTACATCACGCAAAAAGACATTCGCCCCATTATGTGTACCCACCACTACATCTGCCAACTGACGGGAATCATCAAACTCACCTTCTACACGCAGTGCATAGGTTTCGCTACCAATATCGAAGTTACCACCGGGAATGTTCTTGTTCTCGGCTCCGATAATGGAACTGATTGTTTCGATAGTCAGATGATAGGCTTCCAGTTTGTTAGGGTCGCAATATACCTGAATCTCACGTTGCGGCGCACCACTGATAGACACGGTTCCGACTCCCGGAATACGTGCCAGCGGGTTTACCACACGGTCGTCCAATATCTTATAAAGTGCCGACTGGCTTTCATTGGCCTGTACGGAAAGTAACACGATCGGAATCATGTCCGTACTAAATTTGAAGATGATCGGATTCTCGACATCATCGGGAAGCTGTGAGCTTACCATGTCGAGTTTATCGCGCACATCATTGGTCAGCACGTCAATATCGTTACCAAACTCGAACTCCAATGTAATCAATGACATATTCTCGGAAGAACGGGAGGTAATATGTTTCAGGTTACTCACCGCATTCAATGTATTTTCGAGCGGACGAGTCACATTATTTTCTATATCCGAGGCACTTGCGCCGGGATAAGCGGTCATCACCATGATTGTATTCGTGTCAATATCCGGATACAAGTCGATAGGTAACTTGGACAAAGAGAAAAGACCAAAAATCACCACTGCCAGGAAGCAGAGGGAGGTCATAATCGGTTTCTTAACCGCACCTTCGTATAAACTCATGTTGTTTTATAAATCTGGTTAATTAATTAAAGCATTAGGTGAAAGGTAGTTTGCACCTTCTATTTAGAAGAAGCTTCTACCTCTACTTCCATACCGTTCACCAAACGCGACTGTCCGGCAACTACAACCTGTGAATTATCAGGTACACCGGATTTTAACTCGTACTCTGTACCCATGCGTCTACCTAATTCGACTTTATTATAAGACACTTTGCCGTCTTTATAAACGAATACATAACGATCACCTGAACCTGCCTGCTTAACGATTGCCAAATCGGGAACAACAACGTTTTCTGCCGTTCTGAAGTTTAATGTGGCACGGGCAAACATGCCCGGACGTACGCGCTGGTCTTTATTGTCCAGTCTGATCTCTACCTGGAATGTACGGGTAGTAGCATCTATAGTCGGGTAAATCAGGTTGATGGTTCCTGTAAAGACTTCATCACCATATACATCGAGTTTCACGTCGACAGGCGTACCTTTCTTCACTTTCGTAAAGTAGGTTTCGGACACATTAATCAGGAGTTTCACGGGAGTGATCTGCTCTACTACCAGAACCGGTTCTCCACCACTGTACATATCGCCGTTATCATAGTTGCGTGCAGTCACTACACCATTGATAGGGCTTTGCAAAGAGGTATTCTCCAGCAAATTCTTATAAGCGGTTTTCTTCACATCGAGTTGCATCTTCGAAGCATCCCATTCTGATTTGGACGCACCGCCCACTTTATATAGTTCGTCGATACGGCTGAACTCTATTTCCTGATTGTCGAGTTGCAACTTCGTCTGTTTCAGATTGGCTGCATCCATCTGCACAAGTTTCTGTCCTTTGGATACGCGGTCGCCCACTTCTACGAAAATCTGATCGATACGTACGGGAGACGAAGGCGCAATATTATTCTTTACTTCGGCTTCCACCGTTGCTGTGTAATCCTGTATTTGATCTACGGGGCGGGCTTTTACGTCTGCCAGCTTCACAATAGGCTTTGCGTCCACATGTTCCGCAGCAGCTTTGTCTTTTCCACCTGTACATGAGCCCATAAACACAGTTAACAGCAGGGCTACCAATTGGATACTTCTTTTCATATTCCTTACTTGTAATTTTTTAGTTGTCTATCTTTATTCTTTTCCCAGAACCTGATCGAGGTCTGCCTTAGCAACCAGGTAATCGTATATGGACTGATTGTAGGTGAGTTGCGCCTGTGTCAGTGACACTTGGGAACTGTTCAGTTCGAGCACCGTGCCCTTACCTACATCATAACGTTTTTCGGCAATCACCACCGCTTTCTTTGCCTGCATCACATTTTCCTTGTTGCTGACTACCTGCTCTGTGCTGGCACTCATATTATTGCGACAACTGACAATCTGCATATTCAACTGTCTTTCCGTATCGATACGATTCCAATCGAGCTGGCGCATCTGGATACGGGCAGATTTCACTTTCGTAAAATTGCTTGCCTTATATAAAGGTATGCTGATATTGAACATCAGGCTGGAACTGTTGCTCCAGTTATAATCGAAGAAATTGATATTCGGATTATACAATGACTGATATTGATAGGAGAAGCTCATGGAAAGAGTCGGCATAAAGTTCGTCTTTAAAGACTTTACATTCTTTTCGAGCAACTTCATGTTCAAGTCCAACTGCTTCATGGTGGTATTGTTGTTCAGATTCACATTCTCTTCTTTCAACTGATTGGCAAACATGGTCGTCTCATAGTTGGTCAGATTATCATTAATCTTTATCTCCACATCGGCAGTGATGCCCATCAGAACTTTTAACTGTAATTTAGCCAAAGTCACCGCATTGGCTGCCGCAATCAGGTTCGGCTTAATGCTGCGCATCTGTACTTCCGCACTGATCTTGTCATATTCGCTCACAGTTCCCTGCTGATATTTGGCATTCACTACATTGTAATTATCTTCTGCCAGTTTATAGCTGCCTTGAAGCACTTCATAGCTATCCTGTGCAAGCATTAACTGATAATAAGCCTTGCTTACCTGATTCACCAGATCCAGTTTGGAAGCACGTGACTTCTCTACTGCCAGTTCAATGTCCGTCTTTGTCATCGACATAGCACGGTAAACACCCGGCACAAAGAGTGGCAGGTTAATACTCAACCCGGCATTGGCTGTGTTCGAACCGTCTTGCCCCATCTTGAACGACATATCGTTCAATTTCATTTCAGCCGCTTTAATTGTATGGTCTAAGGAACCGGCAATGCTGGCCTCCGGCAACAGACTTTGCCAGGCTTCCTTGCTGGCAACTTTCTTTAAGGCGATTTCTTCCGCTGCCACTTTCATTGTCGGATTCTCATCCAATGCAATTTCCAAGGCTTTGTCTAAGGTTAAGGTTAGGGTATTCTTCTCCGTCTGCGTGTCCTGCGCCTTTGCAAAACCAAATGCACAGAATGCCACAGCTACCAGAAGGATCTTCCGACCTGTCAATCTTTTCATCTTGTTCATAAACTGAATTTCTAATTTAATCTTAATTGTTTGTCAATAGAACCTCACTTTTACTCTAGTCTTCGATACGGTTCTTGCGATATTCTTGTATAAAGTCTTCCAGTACCCTTGCTCCTTTTTCGGTGGAGATACCGCGTATATAAGTAAACATGATGGATTCGTATACTTCAATGAAAGGGTATTCATTACAGATGTCCGTATTCAAAAGCACATCAAATTGCTCACGTACCAGCAAATTGACAATAGCGAAGTTTACATCCGAACGAAAGATGCCCTGCTCTACTCCTGTTTTGAAGAAGGACATGGTTTTCATCGAATCGCTGTCCTGCCGATTCTTCATCATCTCATATACTTTGGGATATTTCTTAATGTCTTCAAAAAAGCGTTTGTTCGTCTGATGAAACATCTCAATGCTTTTCTGAAAGACTGCAAGTATCACTTCCAACACATTGTGCGACTGTTCAAAGACTTTCTGCAAATACTTGTCTCTGTCTGCCTGTGCCTTCAGTATGCATTCTTTCAACAACGATTCTTTATCCGAAAAGACTTCGTAGAGCGTACGTTTGGAAATTCCTAATGCTGCTGCAATGTCATCCATTGTAATACTCTTGATGCCTTTCGAAGTAAAAGCTTCTGTTGCCGCCGTTATGATCCGTTCTCTTAACTCTACCCGTTGGGAAGCGTCCTTTCCATGCTCTGTCATCATCCGTTTTTCTATTTTATTAAAATGCAGTTTTCGTTTTCTCTTCATTTCCAAAGGAAAAACGGAACAAAGATATACAGAAAACTCAATTAACAAATTAAGTTTCCAGCTATTTATAGTCCATTTGGGATTTATTATCATTCAATAGAGTGAAATGAAAACAAGTGTTAATAGGAAATTTGGAACAAACACAAAGGAAAGGTAAAAGGAGGGAATATAGGAAGTAAAGTTTTATCGCTAATAGAAGAGATGGGAGCCAATAAATGCCGGATAAATATCGATAAGAATCGACACTTACCCGGCAATAACAGTCACCATTATTAACGAAAAGCGAAAAAGGGTCAATTTATTGTCAGTATTCAATCTGTGTCCTCTTCAGGAAGGCGACTGTTTTATGTATTTCCTTGTACATCACGATGTCATCTTTTACAAAAGGCACTTCTTTCCGATAGGCATGGAGGAAACGCTCAAGAACGGGAGAGGTTTTCTGCGGGCGGCGGAAGTCGATGCCTTGTGCGGCGTTCATCAGTTCGATGGCAAGGATATGTTCCAGGTTGTCCATCACTTTATAGAGTTTGGTGGCGGCATTGGCACCCATGCTTACATGGTCTTCCTGTCCGTTGGAGGAGACGATGGAGTCGCTCGAAGCTGCATAGCAGTACATTTTATTCTGGCTGACCATGGAGGCGGCGGCATACTGGGGAATCATGAAGCCGGAGTTCAGACCGGGGTTGGCTACGAGAAATTCAGGTAGTCCACGGAGTCCCATAATCAGTTGGGAGACACGGCGTTCGGAGATATTTCCCAATTCGGCCAGGGCGATGGCGAGGAAGTCATAAGAGATGGCAAGCGGTTGCCCGTGAAAGTTTCCGCCGGAGATGATCCGGTCTTCATCGGGGAAGATGGTGGGGTTGTCCGTGACGGAATTGATTTCGGTCAGCAGTACGGAGGCAACGTAGCGGATGGCATCTTTGGTGGCGCCATGTACTTGCGGGATGCAGCGGAAGGAATAGGGATCTTGCACATGTTCCTTGTGGCGTTCGATTAGTTCGCTGCCTGCCAGTAGTTTGCGGAAGGCTTCGCCTGTCTCAATCTGTCCCTGATGGGGACGGATTTGCTGGATGCAGTCCATAAACGGGTCGATACGGCCGTCAAAGGCTTCGAGGGAAAGGGCGGCTATCAGGTCGGCCTTTTTCGAGAGGCGGAAGGCTTTGAGCATAGCAAACACACCGTTGGCACTCATAAATTGGGTGCCGTTCAGCAGGGCTAGTCCTTCTTTGCTCATTAGTTTGACCGGTTCCCAGCCAAATTCGTCGAGTACGCTGATGGCTTCGCACTTTTTTCCTTTATAGTAGACATCACCGACACCTATCAGAGGAAGGAAAAGATTGGCGAGCGGTGCCAGGTCGCCGGAGGCTCCAAGGGAACCGCGGTCGTAGACGATAGGCATGACGTCATTATTGAAGAAATCGAGGATGCGCTGCACGGTGATAACTTGTACGCCGCTATGTCCTAATGAAAGGGCATGGGCTTTGAGAAGCATCATCAGTTTGATGATGACAGGGCGAATTTCTTCGCCTACGCTGCAAGCATGGCTTTTTATCAGGTTTTCTTGAAGGGTCCCCAGTTCATCGGGAGATATATTTTTAGTGCATAGAGAGCCGAAACCTGTTGTTATGCCGTATAACGGTTCTTCGGAAGAAGCTATTTTTTGGTCGAGGTAGTCGCGACATTTCTGGATGCGCAACTTGGCTTCGGGAGCTAGTTCGAGTTTCAGGTTTTCGTTTATAATCCGTTCGATGATTTCGAAGGTCAGTGCTCCGGAACCGATATGGTATACATTCTTACTCATACGCGCAGGTCTTGATTTACGGCATCCAACAATTCTTTTTCTTTCTGGCAAGCGGTTTGCTCGATGGCATCGGCTTCGGTTTGCAGTTGGAGGACAAAATCTCTGTCTTTGAGCGAACCGAGGTTGATACGGACATTCAGCAAGGCTCCCAATACGGCGGTACGGGCGGACATCATTGCTACACAGGCATCTGTGACGGCATTCCGGTTGCCGAGGCGGGCAACATCGGCTATAATGGACATCATATCCAGTGCTTTGCGGGCTACTTCCAACGGAACGAGGGCGGCTTGTTTGGTTGCCTTCTGGATAGCGGTACTTCGGGCGGCTTTCTCTTCGTCGGTTGTTTTTGGTAGTTTAAAACAGGCAAATACTTCGTTGTAGGCAGCCGAATCTTTGTCAATAAGTGCCATAAATTCGTCCAGCAAACGGAGGGTGATGGTTTGTGCGTGCTGCATTACTTCTTCACTGACTTCGTATCCTTTTTTTCCTACGGTCAGCCGTGCCACCATCGTGGAAAGGGAGGAAGCCAGCGCTCCATTCAAAGCGGCAATACTACCACCGCCGGGCACAGGGTCACTGCAAGCTACTTTATCTAAGAAATCTTTTACGGTTAAATCTGCTAACATGGTATTCTATTTTTTTTAAGTGATTAATGAATGAGAGTTTTTCAACTATTAAGTGACGGGATAAAGTATGCCGCCTTTAATAGTCATAATTACGCAATTCATGCCTATATAGTAAGGTAGAATATGATAGTTGTCGGAATTGAGGATGATGAAATCGCCTTGTTTGCCTACTTCAATGCTTCCAATCCGGTCGGCTCGTTGAAGAGCGGCGGCTCCGTTCAGGGTGAGAGCGGTGATGGTTTCTTCGATGCTCATTTGCATATAGATGCAGGCCAGAGCAATGGTCAGCGGGATGGAACCGGAGAAACAACTGCCGGGATTCAGGTCGGTGGCAAGTGCCACAGCACAACCGGCGTCAATCATTTCACGACCTCGCGCATAGGGTTCTTTCAAGGCGAAAGCTGTCAGAGGTAACAGCGTAGCTACTACTCCGGCATCGGCCATTGCACGGATGCCGGCATCGGAAGCGTGCAGGAGATGGTCGGCAGATAGTGCTCCGAGTTCGGCGGCCAGTTCGGCACCGCCGAGAGAGACGATTTCGTCGGCATGAAGTTTCAACAAGAAACCGTGCTCTTTGGCCGCCTGAAGCAGGCGACGGGATTGTTCGACAGAGAAAACGCCTTGTTCGCAAAAGACATCACAACATTCTGCCCACTTACCGGAATGGATAAGGGGAAGCATTTCACGAATCAGGAAATCGATGTATTCGTCGCTTCTCCCTGCATATTCTTCGGGAAGGGCGTGGGCGCCGAGGAAAGTGGAGACTATATCGACGCGTTTATGCTCGGCGTTATTCAGGCTGCGCATTACTTTTAGTTGTAGTAATTCTGTGTCCCGGTCCAGGCCGTAGCCACTTTTACCTTCTACGGTGGTTACTCCCATGGTGCTCATCTTCTTCAGGAAGCTCTCGGCGGCTGAACGAAGTTTAAGGTAGTTCATTTGCCGGGTGGCTTTTACGGTACTTGCAATTCCCCCTCCCCGCTCCATGATTGACATATAACTTTCGCCTTTCAGACGCCAGGAGAATTCTTCGGAACGTTCTCCGCCAAATACAAAATGGGTATGGGAGTCGACAAAACCGGGTAAAAGGCAATGTCCGCGAGCGTTATAATGCCAATAGTGCTGGTAGTAACCATCCCGGTCTTCACCACGGTTTTCACCAACGTAGGTAATGATTCCTTTGGTCACTTCCACGGTTCCGTTTTCTATGATTTGCAGTTGAGACATTTCCTCTCCTTTACGGGCGGAAAAGCCGATGGGGGTTACGATACGGGCGTTAAATATGATTAGGTTTTCACTCATAAATAGTTCATCATAATTAGTTCATATAATAAATGGAGATATGAATGGCACGTTCTTTTAGAATGATGTTTGCCATAAAGCAATTGTGATTCATTCTATTTTCTTATTGTCTATTCCATGATACGAGCTTCGAGAACTTGCTGCATGGTAAAGTTTTCGAGTCCGAGATAGTAGGAAGCGGTATCAATCAGAGCTTCCATCGGTACAAGACCGATTATTTCGCTACCTACAATCGTAACGCCGTAACGACGGGCTTCGATACGTACTAATTCGAAGGCACGGTAGAGTGCGGTACGGGTATAGTCGGTCATGTTAATGGACACTTGGGTAATGTTTCGCTCTTTCAGTTCCACTCCCATTGCTTTTACATAACGAAGTCCTCCATTGATATGGCGGATATTTTTCGCTATCTTAGTTGCTATCTCCAGATTATCTGTACTTAGATTAATATTGTAAGCTACAAGTGGCATACGGGCTCCGATTGCTACGGTACCTGCGGTCGGATGCCGTTCAGCAAGTCCGAAGTCAGGTTGCCATTCGGGTAGTTTGATCTTTTCGGCCATTCCTTCAAATTCGCCTTTACGAATGGAGGCGAGATTTTCCCGGTGTGGTGCAGTAGCGGACTTTTCATACAGGAAGACGGGAAGATTATATAGCTCCGCCACTTTTGCTGCCACTTTCTTGGAGAGTTCGATGGCTTCTTCCATACTGGTGTTCTTAATCGGGATGAAAGGGATCACATCTACCGCTCCCATGCGAGGATGTTGCCCGGTGTGCTGATTCAGGTCGATCAAACGGACAGCTACACCGACGGCTTCAACTACTGCTTCACACAGAGCTTCCGGCTCTCCCACAAGTGTAACGACCAGACGGTTATGGTCTTCATCATTACTATAATCAAGCAGTTTTACTCCGGCTTTACCACGGAAAGGGGCTACTATCTGATCTATTTTCTCCAAATCACGTCCCTCGCTAAAATTGGGGACGCATTCAATAATCTTATTCCAACTCATATCAAATATCTATTATTATAGAGGTTATACTTTACTGAATAACTATATGTTTTACATCAAATAGCTACATGGTTTATCCGAAATAACTACATGTTTAAACTGTTCCATATATTGTGGGAATTTATCCCCTCATATTATGAGAATGTTTTCTTTTATATTGTGAGACTACTTTCCCACAATAGATGGAACTATCTTCTTTATTAATTCTTCGTCCGCCACATACGGCATTGTTATCTGATAATCTCCAGCATGGGACTCATTAAATGCTTCACTTGTCTCCATCGCATGCGGATTACGCGCCCACGAACGGCGGGCTACTCCTCCCATTACGTCCCAAAGCATTGCCGAACGGAGTATTTCATCTACCCGTTCGCTACCGTCGCATACCATACCAAAACCGCCATTGATTGCTTTGCCAATGCCGACGCCGCCCCCATTGTGTAAGGCTACCAGACTCATTCCACGGGCACAATTTCCGGCAAAACATTGCACAGCCATATCTGCCATCACATTACTTCCGTCTTTGATATTTGACGTCTCCCGGAAAGGAGAATCCGTACCGCTGACATCGTGGTGGTCTCGTCCCAGCATAATAGGGCCTACTTCACCCCGACGAACCATCTCATTGAAACGGAGGGCTATCTTCATTCTTCCAACTGCATCCTGATAAAGAATACGTGCCTGTGTACCCACCACGAGTTGATTCTTTTCTGCATCCCGTATCCAATTATAGTTGTCCAGATCCTGACCGCGCCGATTGACGTCGATACACTCCATAGCCGCATGGTCTGTTTTTATCAGATCTTCGTGTTTACCACTCAAGCAGACCCACCTGAACGGACCGTAGCCGTAATCAAAGAGTTGGGGTCCCATAATATCTTCGACATAACTCGGCCAGATAAATCCGTCTTTTTCATCAACACCATTATAGGAGATTTTTTTTACTCCGGCATCGTATATGGCTTTCATGAAAGAGTTTCCATAATCAAAGAAATAAGTTCCGCGGGCTACCAATTTCTTGATGACCTCGAAATGACGGTGCAAAGATATGTCTACCAAGTGACGGAATTCCTCCGGCGATTCGTGAAGAAGGCGTGTGCGTTCCTCGAAAGTCAGTCCGACAGGGCAGTATCCGCCTTCGTAAACGGCGTGACAGGAGGTTTGATCGGATAATAGTTCGATCAAAATCTTTTCGCGCTCGGCATACTCAAGCAGGTCTACTATATTTCCATGGTAGGCAATGGAACAAGGTTCACGGCGTCGCATTGCTTCAGCTGCCATCCGGTATGCTTCTATGATATCCGCAGTCACATGCCCCACCCATCCTTGGCGATAGCGTGTTTCAATGCGTGAACGATCTACTTCGGCTATGATGGAGACTGCTCCTGCTATTTCGGCTGCTTTAGGTTGTGCACCACTCATTCCTCCCAAACCGGAAGAAATAAATAAGTGTCCCCGCAAATCTTGGTCTTGTGGAATGCCGAGTTTTAATCGCCCGGCATTCAGAAGGGTGTTGAAAGTGCCATGCACAATGCCTTGAGGACCGATATACATCCAACCACCAGCTGTCATCTGTCCGTAATTGGCAACTCCCATCTGGGCGGCAATATGCCAATCATGTTGATTGTCGAATTGTCCGATCATCATCGAATTGGTAATTATAACGCGAGGAGCATCGGGACGGGAGCGGAAAAGCCCCAATGGATGTCCGGATTCAATAACCAGTGTTTGTTCCTGGGTAAGTTCTTCCAGATATTGCTTAATCAGTCGATATTGCATCCAATTTTGGCAAACTTGCCCGGTTTCACCATAAGTAACAAGCTCATAGGGATATAAGGCTATATCGAAACAAAGGTTATTGTCAATCATTACCTGAAAGGCCTTGCCTTCAATACATTGTCCCTGATATTCATCAATCGGCTTTGCTTTCAAGTCTCCGGCAGGGCGGAAACGATATCCGTAAATCCGCCCGCGAGTGCGTAGTTCTTCCATAAATTCAGGAGCCAGTTGTTCGTGCCACTCGGAGGGAATATAACGCAAAGCGTTTTTTAATGCTGTGACGGTCTGCGCCGGGGTAAGTGTATAACCACGGTCGGGAGCTCTCCGGATACCTTCTACAAAATCCGGATAAGGAGGTAGCGTGTTGCCAAGAGTTATTCTCATAATAAACAGAATTAAGGATTACAAACTGTAAGCAATACAGTCTTATAACTCTTCGCAATATAGAAAAAAAGAAGATAAAAGACAAGAAAAATAACAGATTTATTATCAGAAAGGCATTATTACATTTGCTGTTCAATAGAATGGTAAGATACAAGCAATATCAAGAGTCTCTTATGCTTTTATACAGATACAAATGCAGGTCTTTTATCCAAACGGACTAATAGGGCTTTTATTAAAATGGATAGCGGATTTTTCCATTAAATCAAAGCTATGAGTTCTGTGTTATTTGCATAATCCGCACCCTAATCATATCACTATGCCCATGATTGTATTATGAACATACTCTTTCTCTGCTATACCAACAGAGATCGACAAAATTACTTTTTTTGTTTATTCCGCAACTCCAACAAATATTTAAAGGTATGCTTCGCCTCCTGACTATCATCTTTCAAATATGCCTGTTTCAGTTCCGGATAATTCTTCAATAATTGAAGCATTTTATCTTTTCCTAGAAAATCGACTTTTCCTGTTTCACCATTTAGCTCATAACAGACGCGTTTCGTAACCAAGCTTGAAGCGGCAAGAGCATCGCCGATATTCCCTCCCAGTTTTACGTCATCTTCTTCCACAAAGTTTCCTCCGATAACCGAGCCTAGAGGCATGGCACAAAAATAGATATTTTTACCCAATTGAACGGCAGGAGCATACCATGCTCCAAAGCGTAACTTTTTATAGCGCAACTTACGGCAATTCAAATATAAATCTCCTTTTTCATCACGCACGGCAAAACAACGCTTCTTCAAGCGCCGGCACATCGACTCGTCATCACCGGCCGTTATCCGGTAATCAGCCCCTCCTGTCAATACAATCTGATTTCTGGAACGTTTTTCTACACGCAACACGGTTGTGGTATCACCATGTTGAGTCAGCAACTCTTTCAGGTTGGAATAAATAATATTCTGCGCAATTAACGGAAGGCTAATCACGCTTATCAGCAAACATAAGATACATCCTTTCTTCATAAGCATCCTCCTTTCCTGTCTAACGCCTTTTCGAGTGGAAAGTTATAAATTTTAGCGGATAAATGCAAGAATGAGAAAAGAAATATTGAAAAAAAGCTACTATCAGGAAATGTCCCCTACTCTCGTTAAACGGGAACAGAACTTATATACCCCATTCCTTACAGCCAGCAAAGGCATTATCCAGGTAAGTTACAATATGAGCTTGTTATTCATTTCTATCTTCCGTTAATAAACAGTAAATCTGCTCTCGACAAAAACAAGCTCTTATCCCGACCGTTATGAATTATATTACCTTTGTGGAAAAGAATTAAATTTGTCATGGAAAAACAAGAACAGATCATTACTACATATCAGCAAATCATTCAGAAAACAGAACTGGAGTTACAGAATGCACGGAAACGTATCTATTATATCAGTCTTCTCCGCCTGATCTTATTTGTAGGAGCTGTAGCAAATGCCATTATCTTTTGGTCTGATGGGTGGCTATATCTCTCTGCTTTCTCTATTCTGCCTTTTATCTTATTCATCTGGCTGGTAAAACGCCATAATTTCTGGTTCTACCGAAAAGACTTTCTGAAAAAGAAAATAGAAATCAATGAGCAGGAGCTACGCGCCATGCAATATGACTTTTCTGATTTTGATGATGGAAAAGAATTTGTTAATCCATCTCATCTCTACACTCTTGATTTAGACGTATTTGGTGAACATTCTCTTTTCCAATACATCAACCGCACTGCAACGCCTATTGGCAAACAGCATCTTGCAAACTGGTTCAATGCACATCTGGAAAACAAAGAAGCTATTGAACATCGCCAGAAAGCTATCCATGAATTGTCCACAGACTTAGAATATCGCCAACAAATCCGCTTACTCGGCTTACTCTATAAAGGAAAACCTGCCGATACCACCGAAATCAAAGAATGGGCAAACAGTCCAAGTTATTATCGGAAGCGTACGCTTCTACGCATCCTCCCGACAGCGGTAACGATCATTAATTTCTTATGTATAGGGCTGGCTATTTTAGGTATTATCTCGGCCAATATTGCAGGAGGAGTGTTTGTTAGCTTTGTATTATTCAGCACTATTTTTTCTAAAGGAATCACTAAATTGCAAACGACCTACGGAAAAAAGCTACAAATTCTTTCGACATACGCTGACCAGATTCTTCTCACCGAACAGAAAGAAATGCAAAGCCATATACTGCAAGAGTTAAAAGCGGAGCTTACAAGCCAGAATCAAACTGCTTCTCAAGCAGTCCGCCAGCTTTCAAAACTGATGAACGCGCTCGATCAGCGAAGCAATCTACTAATGAGTACGATACTCAACGGACTGATATTCTGGGAGCTGCGCCAAGTGATGCGAATCGAGAAATGGAAAGAAATCCACGCATCCGACCTTCCCCGCTGGATAGAAACCATCGGAGAAATTGACGCCTATTGTTCTCTGGCAACATTCGCATACAATCATCCGGATTATATCTATCCCACCATTGCTGCTCAATCTTTCCATCTACAGGCTGAAGCTTTGGGCCATCCTTTAATGGATCGCAACAAATGTGTACGCAACGGAATAGACATTGAGAAACGCCCTTTCTTTATTATTATCACAGGCGCCAATATGGCAGGAAAAAGCACGTATTTACGTACTGTAGGAGTAAACTATCTACTAGCGTGCATAGGGGCTCCCGTTTGGGCAAAGCAGATGGAAATATATCCGGCTCGCCTCGTCACCAGTCTTCGGACCAGTGACTCCTTAGCCGACAACGAATCTTATTTCTTTGCCGAACTCAAGCGACTTAAATTAATCATAGATAAGCTTGAAGCGGGAGAAGAACTTTTCATCATCCTTGATGAAATATTGAAAGGTACAAACTCTATGGATAAACAGAAAGGTTCTTTCGCCCTCATCAAACAATTCATGCACATGAACACCAATGGCATCATCGCCACTCATGACTTGTTGCTAGGAACTTTAGTGGACTCTTTCCCACAAAATATCCGGAATTACTGTTTCGAAGCTGACATCACGAACAACGAACTCACCTTCTCTTACCAAATGAGAAACGGAGTTGCGCAAAATATGAATGCCTGCTTTTTAATGAAGAAAATGGGGATCGCCGTCATTAACGACTAATCCCCATCCTTGTATGAAAATCAAAGTTTTCTATTGCAGTAACATCCAAAACCTGCTTTATTTAGTAGCAGCAAACTGAATATAAAATTTCAAGCTACCTGTTTTAATGTGTCGGAAAAAACAAAGTTAAACAGGTTTTGTAGATATACTTTTACTGCATTTTACTTTTTGCCAGAAATGCTATTACCGCTGAAGCTTGTTCATCAGTGAAATACTGCACTGATGTTATTGGCTGATAGGTATAAGGTATAAACTGGAATAACTGTACAGCTGCAAACTTTTTATCAGCAGAAAGTATCACATCCATACGTATATTACCACTAGCCTCACTCTTTATATTCGAACCTGCAGAGAATGAACCCGAATTCACAAGATTCCTCAAAGCATCCATGTGTTTCAAATCAAAGAATATACTATGCTCTTTAGCCACACTTTTGGTTGGCAAATAAATAACTTCTTTCGATTTCCAGAAGAGACGGAAAATCCCCATAAGGAATAAACCTGTTCCCAGAACCATCAAAGCCATACTAACCGTAGAAGACTTATCTTCCAATTCGAAAGTGGAAGCAAAAGCTAAAATACCGACCAATAACATTACAGAAGAAATTAAAACTCCTGAAACACTTGTACGTTTTGCGATATCGGGGTGTGAAGATGCGAAGATAGTAGCATCAATCGTTTGAGTAGTTGCCATAATATTTAAAGTTTAAATTATTAGTAAAAATATAAAGATAAAAAGGATATAGTCACCGGTATTACAGAGATACCAGTAACCACAAAATAAACAATACTAATAAATAGACTACTAAATAATTATGCGCCTCAAAGTATATACATAGTATTCACTTGATGGCTGGCAATAATAGGAAGTTGTTGTACCATAAATCCGCCCCCAGTGTTGTGAAAGTGAGTTATCACGATCAGCACAACATTGTAGCGCATTTTTTAAAGAAAAGAAATATTCTCCAAGTTGCACACGTTGAATACGTGTTACAGATATCTGATGGCTTTGCAAGTTGTTCAATTCAGCCACTGGCTTACCAGGAAGATCCGGTGCGCTAATTTCCCCATGCTGTCTCATTGCATATGTAATAGCACGCTCCTGCTCATCCACCACTTTCGCAGTAGAAACATTGCCTGCTATGCTATGAAAAGCAACAGTCAGCAACAGAAACAATATTACCTTTACAAATTTTGCCATATCACCTGCAAATATAACAGATTCTCTCTATGAAAAGTTCTATTAAGATATATTTTAATGTATCTTAGTATTAGTAAACGGCAGACAAACAAAAAAGGCTACCCTCACAGGTAGCCTTTTTTATATCTATAAGAATAACTGTAAAATTATTCAGCTGATTCAGCTTTTGGTTCTTCAGCCTTAGGAGCTTCAGTTGCAGGAGCTTCAACAGCAGCTTTCTTCGAACGACGAGTACGAGTAGCTTTCTTAGCAACTTTTTCCTTAGCCATGTTTTCATTGTAGTCAACCAACTCGATGAAGCACATTTCTGCATTGTCACCCAAACGGTTACCAGTCTTGATAATACGAGTATAACCACCCGGACGATCAGCAATCTTAACAGAGATTTCTTTGAACAACTCTGTTACTGCAATCTTATCTTGCAAGTTGCTAAATACAACACGACGAGAGTTCGTAGTATCTTCTTTAGACTTAGTAATCAAAGGCTCAACAAACTTTTTCAAAGCTTTCGCCTTTGCAACAGTCGTAGTGATTCTTTTGTGCTTGATCAAAGAGCAAGCCATGTTAGATAACATAGCGCTTCTATGAGAAGCAGTACGACCTAAATGATTGAATTTTTTATTATGTCTCATTTTTTATTCTTTATCTAATTTATATTTAGAAATGTCGGTTCCAAACGACAGATTCAGACTTTCCAGCAAATCATCAAGCTCGGTAAGCGATTTCTTTCCAAAGTTTCTGAATTTCAGCAGGTCAGTTTTGTTGAATTGTACCAAGTCGCCGAGAGTTTCTACGTCAGCAGCCTTCAAGCAATTGAGGGCACGAACTGACAAGTCCATATCAACGAGTTTAGTTTTCAACAGCTGACGCATGTGCAATACTTCTTCATCAAACTCTTCATTGCCATCAGTATCATTACTTTCAAGCGTGATCTTCTCGTCAGAGAACAACATGAAATGATAAATCAGAATTTTTGCAGCTTCTTTCAGCGCTTCTTTCGGATGTATAGAACCGTCGGTACTAATTTCAAGTACTAGCTTTTCGTAGTCAGTCTTCTGTTCTACACGGAAGTTTTCTACAGCATACTTGACATTACGTATCGGTGTATAAATAGAGTCGATTGGAATTACATTAACATCCGTGCAATACTCGCGATTCTCATCAGCAGGTACATAACCACGGCCTTTGTTAATTGTAATATCAATCTGCATAGTTGACTTAGAATCTAAATGACAAATAACTAATTCCGGATTTAACACTTCAAATCCAGTCAAATACTTACCTATGTCACCTGCTTTAAATTCACTGGAATTCTCGACAGTGATGCTCACTTTTTCGCTCTCGAACTCTTCAACTACTTGCTTGAATCTCACTTGTTTCAGATTCAAGATAATGTTGGTAACATCCTCTTTTACTCCAGGTACACTAGAAAATTCATGCTCCACACCATCGATTCTGATAGTAGTGATAGCAAAACCCTCTAATGAAGAAAGAAGGATTCGGCGTAATGCATTACCTACAGTAATACCAAAACCCGGTTCCAACGGACGGAATTCGAATTTACCGAATCTGGAGTCCGCCTCCAACATTAATACTTTATCAGGTTTTTGAAATGCTAATATCGCCATGAAATTAATTATTATTTAGAATACAATTCAACGATCAAATGTTCTTTAATGTTCTCAGGAATGTCTGCTCTTTCAGGTATGTGCAACATTTTACCAACCTTAGAAGCTTCGTCCCATTCCAACCAAGCATACTTGCTATGATTGAAACCTGCAAGGGAATTAGCAATTACTTCCAAAGATTTAGATCTTTCACGAACACCAATCAATTGTCCAGGTTTTACTGCAAATGAAGGGATGTTTACCACTTCACCATCTACAGTAATGTGCTTGTGACTAACCAACTGACGAGCAGCAGCACGTGTAGGAGCAATTCCCAAACGGAATACTACGTTGTCAAGACGGCCTTCCAGCAATTGAAGGAGTACCTCACCGGTAATACCTTTAGCAGTAGCTGCTTTTTCAAACAAATTGCGGAATTGTTTTTCTAAAACTCCATAGGTGTATTTAGCTTTCTGCTTTTCACGAAGTTGCACACCATATTCAGAAGTTTTTCTTTTTCTTGAATTACCATGTTGTCCGGGAGGATAGTTCTTCTTTGACAAAACTTTGTCAGCTCCAAAGATTCCTTCACCGAATTTACGGGCGATTCTCGATTTTGGTCCAGTATATCTAGCCATTTCTTTTAAATATTTAATTGTTTATTCATGAACTTAATTTGTTGCAGCCGCGATTACAGAGAGAAATTAAATGTAATCCAAAAACAAAATCAAGATCATTGTAAGTTAAAGGTAAATTAAACTCTACGTCTTTTCGGAGGACGACAACCATTATGTGGAAGCGGAGTCACGTCAATGATTTCAGTAACTTCGATACCAGCACCGTGGATAGTTCTAATAGCAGACTCACGTCCGTTACCTGGACCCTTCACATATGCTTTTACCTTTCTCAGGCCAAGATCAAATGCAATCTTTGCACAATCCTGGGCAGCCATCTGAGCTGCATAAGGAGTATTCTTTTTAGAACCTCTAAATCCCATTTTACCAGCAGATGACCAAGAGATAATCTGCCCTTCACTGTTTGCAAGAGAAACAATAATATTGTTGAAAGATGAATGAACATGCAACTGTCCATTAGCGTCTACTTTCACATTTCTCTTTTTAGCTGCAACTGTTTTTTTTGCCATATCAACAATTATTATTTAGTAGCTTTTTTCTTATTAGCAACGGTTTTCTTTCTACCTTTACGAGTACGTGCATTGTTCTTAGTGCTCTGACCTCTAACAGGCAGACCAATACGGTGACGTACACCACGATAGCAACCAATATCCATTAATCGCTTAATGTTCAATTGGATTTCAGAACGAAGATCACCTTCCACTTTATACTCTGCACCGATAATCTCACGAATCTTAGCAGCTTGATCATCTGTCCAGTCTTTAACCTTCAGATCTTTATCTACACCAGCTTTATCTAAAATTTTTGCTGAACTACTGCGACCTATTCCATATACATAGGTCAACGCAATTTCACCTCTTTTGTTCTGAGGTAAATCTACACCAACTATTCTTATAGCCATATACTTAATTATTTTTTTTGCAAAAATAACAAATTATCCTTGACGTTGTTTATACTTAGGATTTTTCTTGTTAATAACATACAAACGGCCATTACGTCTAACGATCTTACATTCTGGCGTGCGTTTCTTTAATGATGCTCTTACTTTCATATCTTATTTTATTTATATCTAAACACAATTCTTCCTTTCGATAAGTCGTAAGGAGACATTTCGACTCTCACTTTATCTCCCGGCAAGATCTTGATGTAATGCATCCGCATCTTACCTGAAATATGTGCAGTAATCTCATGTCCGTTTTCTAATTCAACACGAAACATTGCATTTGACAATGCTTCAACTATAACTCCATCTTGTTCTATTGCAGATTGCTTTGCCATATTATATTGCTTTATCTCCTAAAACTTCTTCTATGAATTTGAATGAAGACAAAATATCAGCTTCACCAGCTCCAACAGCTATCGTATGTTCAAAATGTGCAGCACATTTACGATCTCTGGTCCTCACAGTCCATCCGTCACGTTCCATAATCACTTGTCGATCTCCCAATGTTATCATCGGCTCTATCGCTATGCAAAGGCCTCTTTTCATCAAAGGTCCATATCCTCTTTTACCATAATTAGGCACTTGAGGATCTTCGTGCATCTCTTTACCAATGCCATGACCAACAAACTCACGCACTACACCATAAGAGTGAGACTCACAATATTGCTGAATAGCATACCCGATGTCTCCGATTCTTTTGCCTTGCACTGCGTTCTGAATGCCAATATATAACGCTTCTTTAGTTACCTTCAACAAGTTACGAATTTCTTCGTCCACCTCTCCTACACAAAAAGTATAAGCAGAATCACCACAAAAACCATTCATGTAAGTTCCGCAATCCACTGATACGATATCGCCATCTTTCAGTACAATATCCCCTGGGATTCCATGTACAACCTGCTCATTAACAGAAGTACAAAGAGATGCGGGAAATGGTTCTCCATATTGATTCGGAAATCCTTTGAAAGTTGGAGTTGCCCCATGATCTCTAATGAACTCTTCAGCAACCTTATCCAACTCACGTGTAGTTACACCAGGCTTCACCAGTTTGGCAACCTCTGCAAGAGTTTTACCAACAAGCAGGTTACTCTGACGGAGCAATTCTATTTCATCTTCTGTTTTAAGAAATATCATTTCTAATCTAAAGAATTAATATGCCGCTACACCAGCGCGTCCTTTAATACGACCTGATTTCAACAGACCATCATAATGTCTCATCAACAAATGACTTTCAACCTGTTGCAGTGTATCAAGAACAACACCTACAAGAATTAACAAAGATGTACCGCCGAAGAATTGAGCAAATCCTGCTTGCACTCCGAATATACCGGCAAAAGCAGGCATAATAGCAACTAAAGCCAAGAAGAAAGAACCCGGCAAAGTAATACGAGACATTATATCATCAATATACTCTGCTGTTTTCTTTCCCGGTTTAATACCAGGGATGAAACCATTATTTCTCTTCATATCCTCAGCCATCTGAGTCGGATTAATTGTAATTGCAGTATAGAAATATGTAAATAATATAATCATTACCGCAAAAACAAAATTATACCAGAAACTTGTATGATCTGTAAACGCATGCAAGAAACCGCCCGCATCATTTACATTTGAAAAACCGATAAACGTAATTGGAATAAACATGATTGCCTGAGCAAAAATGATAGGCATAACACCAGCAGCATTCACTTTCAAAGGAATGTACTGTCTAGCACCACCATATTGCTTGTTACCAACAATTCTTTTTGCATACTGTACAGGAATCTTTCTTGTACCTTGTACCAAAAGAATAGCAGCACCAATCACTAATAACAAGAATACGATTTCAATTATAAACATGATCAAACCACCACTCTTATTTGCTACTCTGGATACAACTTCTTGCAACAAAGCATCAGGGAAACGAGCGATAATACCAATCAAGATAATAAATGAAATACCGTTACCAATACCTTTATCAGTAATTCTTTCACCAAGCCACAAAATAAACATACTACCTGCTGCCAAAATAATGGTAGAGGTAACCATAAACAGAGTCCAATCTAATGAAGCATTTAAGGAAGGGCCAGCCTGCATTTTAAGATTGAGCAAATAAGAAGGGGCCTGAACTAACAATATAGCAATCGTCAAATAACGAGTATATTGATTCATTTTTCTTCTGCCGCTCTCACCTTCGCGTTGCAACTTCTGGAAATACGGCACAGCGATTCCCAACAACTGGATTACGATAGATGCAGAGATATAAGGCATGATTCCTAATGCAAAAATAGAGGCATTAGAAAATGCTCCTCCAGAGAACATATTTAACAAGGCTAAAAGGCCTTCACTTGTTTGTTCGTGCAATTTTGCCAGCATTGCCGGATTGATACCCGGTAATACGACATATGATCCGAAACGGTAAATTGCCACAAACAATATGGTGATGAGGATCCGCTGTCTCAGATCCTCAATCTTCCATATATTCTTTAATGTTTCAATAGCTTTTCTCATTGAATCAGAGTTTTACTACAGTTCCACCAGCAGCTTCAATAGCAGCAGTTGCAGTCTTAGAGAATGCATGAGCTTCTACTTCCAGCTTGTTAGTCAGAGTTCCGTTACCCAATACTTTTACCAACTGATTTGAAGATATAAATCCTGCTTCGATAAAGTCGTTTACACCAATTTTTGCCAAGCTCTTAGCTTCAGCAAGTTTCTGGATAGTATCCAGATTGATGGCTTTATATTCTACACGATTGATATTCTTGAAACCAAATTTAGGAACTCGACGTTGAAGAGGCATCTGACCACCTTCAAAACCGATCTTCTTAGAGTATCCAGATCTTGATTTAGCTCCCTTATGACCTCTTGTAGAAGTACCGCCTAAGCCAGAACCAGTTCCACGTCCAATTCTTTTTCTTGTCTTAGTAGATCCCTCTGCAGGTTTTAAATTACTTAAGTTCATATTGTAATTTCGTTTTATTATTCAACAAATAATTACTTAACAATGGCAACCAAGTGTTTTACTTTATCTACCATCCCAAGAATTGAAGGAGTGCTTTCGTGTTCAACCACACGGTTCAGTTTACGAAGTCCCAGTGCATCGAGAGTTCTTTTCTGATCAGCTGGAGCACCAATTCTACTTTTAACTTGTTTAATCTTTATAGTTGACATATCTCCTCCTTATCCTCTAAATACTTTTTCAACACTAATACCTCTGTTCTGAGCAACCATTCTTGCATCACGCATTTCACTCAAAGCTTCGATTGTAGCTTTAACAAGGTTGTGCGGATTTGAAGAACCTTTAGATTTAGCCAAAACGTCAGTAACACCAACACTTTCCAATACAGCACGCATAGCACCACCAGCTACAACACCGGTTCCGTGAGATGCAGGTTTGATGAATACTTCAGCACCACCAAATCTAGCTGATTGTTCATGAGGAACAGTACCTTTCAAAATAGGCACTTTCACCAGGTTCTTTTTAGCTGATTCAACACCTTTAGCGATAGCAGCTGTTACTTCACCTGCTTTACCAAGTCCCCAACCAATGACACCTTCTTCGTTACCTACAACAACGATTGCAGAGAAACTAAAAGTTCTACCACCTTTGGTAACTTTAGTAACACGATTAATAGCAACCAATCTATCTTTCAGTTCTATATCGTTAGTAATCTTAACTCTATTATTAACTCCTGCCATAATGATTAAAATTTAAGTCCACCGTTACGAGCAGCATCAGCTACTTCTTTTACTCTCCCATGATACAAGTAACCATTACGGTCGAAAACAACAGTAGTTATACCTGCTTCCTGAGCCTTTTTAGCAATCATTTCACCCACTTTAGCAGCTTGTTCTTTTTTAGCAACTTTATCAGTCAAACCTAAAGAAGAAGCGGCAGCCAGTGTCTTACCAGAAAGATCATCGATAATCTGGACATAAATTTGCTTGTTACTTCTAAATACACTCATACGCGGACATTCAGTAGTACCTGAAATTTTGTTGCGTACTCTATATTTGATCTTAACTCGTCTTTCTATTTTTGTTGTCATAATAATCTAATTTTATATGAATTACTTAGCGCCGGCTGATTTACCAGACTTTCTACGAATTACTTCGCCAACAAACTTAATACCTTTACCCTTGTATGGTTCAGGCTTACGGAAAGAACGTATTTTAGAGCAAACTTGACCAAGCAATTGTTTGTCACACGATTCCAATATAATAAGAGGATTCTTATTTCTTTCAGACTTAGTTTCAACTTTTACCTCAGCAGGTAATTGAATGAAAATATTGTGTGTATAACCTAAAGCAAGCTCAATGATGTTACCTTGGTTAGAAGCACGATAACCTACACCAACAAGTTCCAGTTCCTTCTTGTATCCTTCAGATACGCCCACAACCATGTTGTGAACCAAAGAACGATACAAACCGTGGAAAGCATGTTTTTGCTTTGGGTTATCAAGCATTTCTTTATCGTTTTCTGTTAAAGTTACGTGTCCGTCTTCAATGGCAACATTGATAGCAGGATTCACATATTGGCTCATTTCGCCTTTGGGTCCCTTTACGGTAACCACATTATCCTTCAGAGTGACTGTCACTCCAGCAGGGATACTAATGGGTAATTTTCCTATTCTTGACATTCTAATTCCTCCTAATTAATATACATAACACAAGACTTCACCACCGATCTTCAGTTCTGCAGCCTCTTTGTTAGTCATTACACCTTTGGAAGTAGATATTATAGCAATACCCAGCCCATTAATAACACGCGGCATATCTTTGTAACCAGTATACTTACGCATACCCGGAGAAGATATTCTTTCTAACTTTTTGATTGCGTTAACTTTGTTAACAGAATCATACTTCAAGGCAACCTTAATAGTTCCTTGAGGACCATCTTCTACAAACTTATAATTAAGAATGTAGCCTTTTTCAAAAAGAATCTTAGTGATTTCTTTTTTCAAGTTCGAAGCGGGAACTTCAACAACTCTGTGCTTTGCACCAATCGCGTTCCGCAACCTCGTTAAATAATCTGCTATTGGATCAGTCATATAAAAATAAATTAAATTAATCAGGACTACCCTGACAATATTTAAACAATAATTACCAGCTTGCTTTTTTTACGCCTGGGATCAGTCCGTTAGATGCCATCTCACGGAATTGAATTCTCGAAATTCCGAATTGACGAATATAACCTTTAGGACGTCCAGTCAGTTTGCAACGGTTGTGCATACGAATCGGATTAGAATTCTTTGGCAACTCTTGCAACTTCTGTGCAGCTTCAAAAGCATCAGCAGGATCACCTGTTCTTACGATTTGCTTCAAAGCAGCTCTTCTTTCGGCGTATTTGGCTACTAATTTAGCACGTTTTACTTCACGTGCTTTCATTGATTCCTTTGCCATATCTATTAGTCTTTTTTAGCGTTTTTAAAAGGTAAACCGAATTCCTTCAGCAAAGCATAACCTTCTTCATCTGTTTCCGCAGAGGTTACAAAGGTAATATTCATTCCGAGAATTCTTGTAATACTATCGATATTTATTTCAGGGAAAATGATTTGTTCCTGAATACCAAGGGTATAGTTACCTTTACCATCAAACTTACTTTCGATACCTTTGAAGTCACGAATACGAGGAAGAGCTACACGAACCAATTTTTCAAGGAATTCGTACATTCTTTCACGACGTAAAGTTACCATAACACCAATCGGCATTTTTTTACGCAACTTAAAGTTTGCGATATCTTTACGAGAAATGGTAGCTACAGCTTTCTGACCTGTGATAGCTGTCATTTCATTGATTGCAACTTCGATAATCTTCTTATCAGCAACAGCCATACCTAACCCTTGATTGATAACAATCTTCTTAAGTACGGGTACCTGCATTGTAGAAGAATACTGGAACTGTGATTTCAATGCAGGTGCTATACGCTCTGCATATTCTTTCTTAAGACTAGCAGTATTACTCATTACTTAATCTCCTCTCCTGATTTTTTAGAATAACGCACTAAAGTTCCTTCCGAACTCTTTTTTCTCCCAATACGCGTTGCTTTACCAGTTTTTGGATCAACCGGGTTCAAGTTTGAAATGTGGATAGAAGCTTCCTGCTTCACGATACCACCTTGCGGATTCTTAGCATTCGGTTTTGTGCTTTTAGATACCATATTGATACCTTCTACAAATGCACGTCCTTCTTTAACAAGAACCTTCAATACACGACCAGTTTTGCCCTTATCTTCGCCAGCATTTACGTAAACTGTATCGCCTTTTTTAATATGTAATTTACTCATTACTTAAATCTTTTACAAATTAAAGTACCTCAGGCGCAAGTGACACAACTTTCATGTTTGTAGCACGAAGTTCTCTTGCTACAGGACCGAAAATACGACTACCTCTAATTTCACCTGCATTATTCAACAACACGCAAGCATTATCATCAAAACGTATATAAGAACCATCAGGACGACGGATTTCTTTCTTTGTACGTACAATCAAAGCCTTTGATACTGCACCTTTTTTAACATCACTAGAAGGGATAACACTCTTCACTGAAACTACAATGACATCCCCCACTGAAGCATAACGACGACCTGTACCACCCAAAACGCGGATACACAACGCCTCTTTCGCTCCACTGTTATCACATACTGTAAGTCTGGATTCTACTTGTATCATAATTACTTAGCTCTTTCAATTATTTCTACTAATCTCCATCTTTTAGTCTTGCTCAAAGGACGAGTTTCCATGATGCTTACAGTATCACCGATATTGCATTCATTCTTTTCATCGTGAGCATGGTACTTCTTCGTTTTACTAACGAACTTACCATATATAGGGTGTTTTTCCTTAAATTTGGCAGCAACTGTGATGGTCTTATCCATCTTATTGCTTAACACAACCCCTGTTCTTTCTTTTCTTAAATTTCTTGCTTCCATCAAGCTGATCATTTATTGTTAAGTTCTCTTTCGCGCAATTCTGTTTTCATACGCGCAATAGTCCTGCGTAATTGTTTGATTTGAGCAGGATTTTCCAAAGGAGAAATAGAATGATTAATAACCATTTGGTTATAATTAGCTGTTTCCGCCTCTACTCTTTCTACTAAATCATTAGTAGTCATTTCTTTTATTTCTGCAATTTTCATAACACTTACGCATTTTGATTTTGAATATCATAATCACGTCTTACGACAAACTTCGTTGTAATAGGAAGCTTTTGAGCAGCTAAGCGCAATGCTTCTTTCGCGATTTCGTAAGATACTCCTTCAGCTTCAATAATGATTCTACCTGGAGTCACAGGAGCCACAAATCCCTCTGGAGCACCTTTACCTTTACCCATACGTACATCGGCAGGTTTTCTAGTGATCGGTTTATCCGGGAATATACGGATCCAGATCTGTCCTTGACGTTGCATATATCTTGTTACTGCAATACGAGCAGCTTCGATCTGACGGCCTGTAATCCACTTAGTCTCCAAAGCCTTTATGCCAAAAGAACCAAAGGCCAGCTGGTTGCCTCTCTGGGCATTACCTTTCTGACGGCCTTTTTGTTGTCTTCTGAATTTTGTCTTTTTCGGTTGTAACATAGTTTCCTAAAATTCAAATTCGTTTAGCGATTATTTTTCTTTCTTTTGAAGTTCTTTCCGCCGTTGTTTCCACTATTGTTTCCACGACCACTTTCTTTGCTTTGTGTAAAGTTCGGAGCCAATTCTTTCTTACCAAACACTTCACCTCTACAAATCCAAACTTTGATACCTAAAAGACCTACTTTAGTCAATGCTTCTGCATGACAGTAGTCGATATCAGCTCTGAAAGTGTGCAACGGAGTTCTTCCTTCTTTATACATTTCAGAACGGGCCATTTCAGCTCCATTCAAACGTCCTGAAATCTGAATTTTGATACCTTCAGCACCCATACGCATTGTGTTTGCGATAGCCATTTTGATGGCACGGCGATAGGCAATTTTACCTTCAACCTGACGAGCGATGTTGTTAGCAACAATCACAGCATCCAGTTCCGGTCTCTTCACTTCAAAGATATTGATTTGAATATCTTTGTCGGTAACCTTCTTCAACTCCTCTTTTAACTTATCAACTTCTTGGCCACCTTTACCGATAATAATACCCGGGCGAGCAGTGCAAACAGTAATAGTAACGAGCTTCAGCGTACGTTCAATTACGATTCTTGATACACTTGCTTTTGCAAGTCTTGCATTAAGATATTTACGGATTTTGCTATCTTCCAGCAAAGAATCACCGTAATCATTTCCACCATACCAGTTAGAATCCCATCCTCTGATAATTCCTAAACGGTTGCTTATTGGATTAACTTTTTGTCCCATCTACCTTAATTTTGATCTTCGTTATTACTTTTAGCACCAACGAACAATGTTACGTGATTTGAACGTTTGCGAATTCTATAACCTCTACCCTGTGGTGCCGGTCTCATTCTTTTGAGTGTAGCTCCACCATCAACAAAAATCTGTGTTACGAACAACTCGCCACTTTCCGCTTTACGTTCGTTTTTCTGTTCCCAGTTAGCAATTGCAGAGCGAAGCAATTTTTCCACTCTTGCAGCAGCTTCTTTTGAAGAAAATTTCAAAACACCAAGTGCTCTGTTCACTTCCATACCACGGATCATGTCTGCAACCAGACGCATCTTACGCGGAGAAGTAGGAACATTTTGCAATTTTGCAAAATACATGGTCTTAAGGGCTTCTTTTCTCTTTTCAGCCGATATTTTTTTTCTTGCTCCCATTATTATTTATTACTTTATTATTTCAAATAAATCCTGTTATCTTTTCTTGTTACCAGCGTGTCCTCTGAATGTACGAGTTGGAGCAAATTCGCCCAACTTGTGTCCTACCATATTCTCGGTAACATAAACAGGAATAAATTTATTTCCATTGTGAACTGCAACTGTATGGCCTACAAAATCAGGCGAAATCATTGAAGCTCTGGCCCAAGTCTTTACTACGACTTTCTTACCTGATTCATTCATGGCAAGAATTCTCTTTTCAAGCTTAACGTTAATATATGGACCTTTTTTTAATGAACGACTCATAGTTTACTCAATTAATCAGATTACTTTTTTCTTCTCTCAATAATGTACTTAGACGACTGTTTCTTAGGAGCTCTAGTCTTAAGTCCCTTAGCGTACAATCCCTTACGTGATCTTGGGTGACCTCCAGAAGCACGTCCTTCACCACCACCCATCGGGTGATCAACCGGGTTCATTACAACACCACGGTTACGAGGACGACGTCCTTGCCAACGAGAACGTCCAGCCTTACCTGAACTTTCCAATCCATGATCAGAGTTACCTACACTACCGACAGTAGCTTTACAAGTGCTAAGAATCTGTCTAACTTCACCTGAAGGCAACTTAATTACACAATACTTACCCTCACGAGAAGTCAACTGTGCAAAGTTACCAGCTGAACGAACCAGAGCAGCACCCTGTCCCGGACGTAATTCGATATTGTGAATCACAGTACCCACCGGAATGTTTTGAAGAGGAAGAGCATTACCAATCTCTGGCGCTGCTGTTTCACCTGACATCAGAGTCGCACCAACTTGCAATCCATTGGGAGCAATAATATATCTTTTTTCTCCATCAGCATAAAATAACAGAGCGATACGAGCCGAACGATTCGGATCGTATTCAATTGTTTTAACTACTGCTGGAACACCGTCCTTATTTCTCTTGAAATCAACAATTCTAATCACCTTTCTATGACCGCCACCAATGTAGCGCATAGTCATCTTACCTTCGTTGTTACGACCTCCAGATGATTTCTTACCATATACAAGAGACTTTTCTGGTACTGATGCAGTAATTTCTTCGAAAGTACCAATAATTTTATGTCTTTGCCCCGGTGTTGTGGGCTTAAATTTACGTACTGCCATTTTTATTAAATATTGCTATAAAAATCAATAGTATCTCCTTCTTTCAATGTCACGATTGCTTTTTTGAAAGCATTCGTACGACCATTGATGATACCTGCTTTGGTATAACGGCTCTTATTTTTGCCAGCATACTTCACAGTATTCACATCAACTACTGTAACATTATAAAGAGCTTCAATTTCCTTCTTAATTTCCAGTTTGTTAGCTTCAGGACGTACAACAAAGCCGAAACGATTCAGCTTATCTGTGATTGCAGTCATTTTCTCTGTTACCAACGGTTTAATAATAATTCCCATTATTTAAGCCTCCTTTTTAAATTAAGATATTGTCAATAGCCTTCAGAGAGTTTTCTGTAAGCACAACAACCCCAGCATTCAATACTCTGTAAGTATTTAATCCCGAGATAGTCTGCACATTAGCACCCTCAATGTTACGAGCTGACAAATATACGTTTTTATTTGCTTCCGGTAAAATCACAAGTAGCTTTTTATCGGAAACTTTAAGATTTTTTGTCATTGCAACGAAATCTTTTGTCTTAGGAGCTTCAAATGTGAAATCCTCAACGACAACGATTGCATCGTTTTTAGCTTTATAAGACAAAGCTGACTTACGAGCCAATGTCTTAACTTTTTTATTCAACTTGAAGAAGTAGTCTCTTGGTTTCGGACCGAAAACGCGGGCACCACCTACAAGAACCGGTGAGTTCATATCACCACGACGAGCTCCGCCACCACCTTTCTGGCGACCGATCTTACGAGTTGAACCACTGATTTCACTTCTTTCTTTTGACTTATGAGTACCCTGACGCTGATTGGCCATAAATTGTTTTACGTCCAAATAGATAGCGTGGTCGTTGGGCTCAATTCCGAAGATAGATTCGTTTAACGTAACCTTTCTCCCAGTGTCTTCACCTTTAATGTTATATACGTTAACTTCCATTATTTCTCAATTAATACGATTGAACCTTTGCAACCCGGGATAGAACCTTTAACCAAAAGAAGGTTATGATCCGCGATTACTTTTAATACCTGCAAGTTTTGTACAGTGACTCTGTCACCACCAAGTTGTCCACCCATGCGCATTCCCTTGAATACTTTTGCAGGGTAAGAACAAGCACCAATAGAACCCGGTTTACGAGCGCGGTTATGCTGTCCGTGAGTAGCCTGACCTACACCACCAAAACCATGTCTTTTTACTACACCCTGGAAACCTTTACCTTTAGAAGTTCCAACAACGTCAACAAAACTAGCGTCATTAAACATTTCTACGGTAACAGTATCACCCAGATTCAATTCTGTCTCAAATTCTTTGAACTCAGCCAAGTGTCTCTTCGGTGTTACTCCTGCTCTTTTAAAGTGCCCCATCAACGGTTTAGTTGTATGTTTTTCCTTTTTATCCTGGAAACCCAACTGAACAGCTGCATAGCCATCTTTTTCTACAGTTTTAACTTGAGTAACAACACAAGGACCTGCTTCGATAACAGTGCATGGTACATTTTTACCATCGGCACTGAAAACGGATGTCATTCCGATTTTTTTTCCTAATAATCCTGGCATTTCACTAATTTTTAATTATCAAACTTTAATTTCTACTTCCACACCACTTGGCAATTCCAACTTCATCAGAGCATCTACTGTCTTAGCTGTTGAGCTATAGATGTCGATCAATCTCTTATAAGAAGAGAGTTCAAATTGCTCACGAGACTTTTTGTTTACGAAAGTCGAACGGTTCACAGTAAAGATACGCTTGTGCGTAGGCAGAGGTATCGGACCGCTAACAATAGCACCTGTAGCTTTTACAGTTCTTACAATTTTCTCAGCTGACTTGTCAACCAAGTTGTGGTCGTAAGATTTCAATTTAATTCTAATTTTCTGACTCATTATTTTTTTTAATTAATACATTTATAATAAGATAAAGCGGCAGGCTAAGAGTCATTCGCTAGCCTGCTGCTTTAGATATTTAGAGTAAATCAGCGCGTCCTTTTACTTCTTCCAATACAGCCTTAGCAATAGAAGAAGAAAGCTGAGCGTGATGAGAGTAAGTCATTGATGAAGTTGCACGACCAGAAGTGATAGTACGTAAAGCTGTTACATAACCAAACATTTCCGCCAGCGGAACCATCGCTTTCACGATACGAGCACCTGAACGACTAGATTCCATACCTTCAACCTGTCCACGACGTTTGTTCAAGTCACCGATAACATCACCCATGTTTTCTTCCGGAGTTACAACTTCCAGTTTCATGATAGGTTCCATCAAAACAGGACCTGCCTTAGCACATGCATTCTTATAAGCTTGCATTGCACAGATTTCGAACGACAACTGGTCAGAGTCAACCGGATGGAATGAACCATCAACCAAAGTAACTTTCAATGAATCCAGCGGATAACCTGCCAAAACACCACTCTTCATGGCATTTGTAAAGCCTTTCTGAACTGCAGGAATAAATTCCTTAGGAATATTACCACCTTTTACTTCGTCAACAAACTGTAAACCACCCAAAGTGAAATCCGCATCAGCCGGACCAATATTCACGATGATATCAGCAAACTTACCACGTCCACCAGACTGCTTCTTATATACTTCACGCAAGTTAACTGTCTTCGTGATAGCTTCTTTGTAGTTAACCTGAGGTTTACCCTGATTACATTCTACTTTGAATTCACGTTTCAAACGGTCAATAATGATATCCAAGTGGAGCTCACCCATACCAGAAATAACCGTCTGACCAGTCTGTTCATCTGTCTTCACAGTAAACGTCGGATCTTCTTCAGCCAATTTAGCCAAACCGTTAGACAATTTATCCATATCCTTCTGAGTCTTAGGCTCTACAGCGATACCGATAACCGGTTCCGGAAAATCCATAGATTCAAGTACGATCGGAGCGTTTTCATCACATAAAGTATCACCAGTGTGAATATCTTTGAAACCTACACCTGCACCAATATCACCAGCACCGATTACTTCAACCGGATTCTGTTTGTTAGAGTGCATCTGGAACAGACGAGAAACGCGTTCTTTCTTACCAGAGCGAGAGTTGTAAATATAAGAACCTGCTTCAATTTTACCTGAATAAACACGGAAGAAAGTCAAACGGCCTACATATGGGTCAGTTGCAATCTTAAATGCCAAGGCTGATGTTTTTTCATCATCACTTGGTTTACGATCTTCTTCAGCTCCAGTATTAGGATTGGTACCGATAACATTTTCTGTATCCAGCGGAGAAGGCAAGAAAGCGCAAACGTAGTCAAGCAAAGTTTGAACACCTTTATTCTTGAAAGAAGACCCACAAAGCATAGGAACTACAGCCATTTGAACTGTTGCATTGCGAAGAGCTCTCAACACTTCCTCTTCAGTAATAGTAGAAGGATCATCAAAATATTTCTCCATCAAAGCATCATCAAATTCAGCCACTTTTTCAAGCATCTTATCTCTCCATTCGTTAGCTTCATCGATAAGATTTGCCGGAATCTCTTCTACAGTATAGTCAGCTCCCATTGTTTCATCATGCCAGTAGATAGCTTTCATCTTAATAAGATCAACAAGACCTTTAAAAGACTCTTCCGCACCGATAGGAACAACGATAGGACATGGATTAGCACCAAGAACATCCTTCATCTGGCGAACCACTTCAAAGAAGTCAGCACCAGAACGGTCCATCTTATTTACATAAGCAATACGAGGAACATTATATTTGTCAGCCTGACGCCATACAGTTTCAGATTGAGGTTCAACACCACCAACTGCACAGTAAGCAGCCACAGCTCCATCAAGGATACGCAATGAACGTTCTACCTCTGCGGTAAAGTCAACGTGTCCCGGAGTGTCAATCAAGTTAATTTTGTAAGTATCACCAGCATATTGCCATCTTGTTGTTGTAGCAGCAGATGTAATAGTAATACCACGTTCTTGCTCCTGTTCCATCCAGTCCATAGTAGCAGCACCGTCATGAACTTCACCAATTTTGTGAGTCAATCCGGTGTAGAACAGGATACGTTCAGAAGTAGTTGTTTTTCCGGCATCAATGTGAGCCATGATACCGATATTACGAGTTAAATGTAAATCATGTTTAGCCATCTTCTAATTCCTTTACTTTAAGTTTATATTTGGTTTCTTACAGTATTAGAATCTAAAATGAGCAAATGCACGGTTAGCTTCTGCCATTCTATGCATATCTTCTTTACGTTTGTATGCACCGCCTTGTTCATTGAAGGCATCCATAATTTCAGCAGCCAACTTGTCAGCCATTGATTTACCGCCTCTTTTACGAGCAAACAAGATCAGATTCTTCATTGAAATCGATTCTTTACGATCCGGACGGATTTCAGTAGGAACTTGGAAGGTAGCACCACCTACACGGCGAGACTTTACTTCCACTTGCGGAGTCACATTATCCAAAGCCTTTTTCCAGATTTCGAGAGCAGATTTTTCTTCATTAGGAAGTTTTGCTTTCACAGTTTCCAGAGCGGCATAAAAGATTTCATAAGATGTATTTTTCTTTCCATCATACATCAAGTGATTCACAAATTTGGAAACCTTTTGGTCATTAAACACGGGATCCGGAAGAATCAGGCGTTTTTTTGGTTTTGCTTTTCTCATTTGTTTGAAAAATAATGTTTTTGTTCTTGGTTGTCTACTTCTTGACTTCTTCAATTCTCCCTCCGGAGAATTTACTCAACCTTTAGCATTTCCAACAAACTAAAACGTAAGTTATTACTTTAATTTTAATCAGATTTTAATCCTTATTTTTTCTTACCTTTAGCAGGAGCAGCAGCTTGTCCCGGTTTCGGACGCTTAGCACCATACTTAGAACGTCTTTGAGTACGGCCAGCAACACCTGCAGTATCAAGTGTACCACGAACGATGTGATAACGCACACCCGGAAGGTCTTTTACACGACCACCACGTACCAAAACGATTGAGTGTTCCTGCAAGTTGTGTCCTTCTCCCGGAATGTATGAGTTCACCTCTTTTTGGTTAGTCAAACGTACACGAGCTACTTTACGCATTGCAGAGTTCGGCTTCTTCGGAGTAGTAGTATATACTCTCACGCAAACGCCACGTCTTTGAGGACATGAATCCAAGGCTGGAGATTTACTTTTCTCCACCAGCACTTCGCGTCCTTTTCTTACTAATTGCTGAATTGTAGGCATTTTAATTGTTTTTTGATTTATATTATTGTTATATTAATTTCGTAACTATACATTTTGGGCTGCAAAAATACGAATAATATTTGAATATTCAATGCGCTACAACTTTTTTTTCTTTTTTAATGTTTTTATATCATCCTCACGCTTCGCCTTTTACACCCGCCAAAGGAGGAAGAGAAGGTTCATCTGAAGTACGAATCGGACCGAATACCCGTTCATACTTTGCTATATTGTCTTCCAATGCCCGCAGCAGGCGTTTTGCGTGTTCCGGAGCCACAATAATGCGAGATTGCACACCAGCCTTCGGTATACCCGGCATTACGCGCACAAAGTCAAGGATGAATTCAGAACTAGAATGAGTAATAATAGCTAGATTTGCATAAGTTCCCTGCGCTACCTCTTCTCTCAATTCAATCTGTAATTGTCCGTTGTTATTTTGTTCTTCCATATTTTATATGATTAAAAAGTTATCCTGCAAAATAACACATTTTTCCTGAGACTAATGGTAATACACACAAGTAAAAAAGAAATAAAAAAAAGGAGCAATTACCCAATCTGGCAATCGCTCCTTCTCATATAGTCAATTGAATTGTATTTATTCTACTTCATTGTAGTCAAGTACTGTTTTCTTGTTAGCCAAGATACGGTCATACTCTTCTTTTGATCCAACGATGAGTTTTTCGAATTCGCGCTGACCGGTACCTGCAGGAATCAAGTGACCACAGATCACATTTTCCTTCATACCTTCCAACTTATCGATCTTACCGTTGATAGCAGCCTCATTCAAGACTTTCGTTGTTTCCTGGAAGGAAGCAGCCGACATAAAGCTTGAAGTCTGCAAAGCAGCACGTGTGATACCCTGAAGGATCTGAGTAGAGGTAGCAGCAACAGCGTCACGAACCTCAACCGGTTTCAAGTCACGACGTTTCAACATACTGTTCTCATCACGCAACTTACGGGCAGTTACAATCTGACCAGCTTGCATATTTTGAGAATCACCAGCATCCACTACGACTTTCTTACCCCAGATACGATCATTTTCTTCCATGAATTCCAGCTTGTCTACGACTTGCTGTTCGAGGAAACGAGTATCTCCCGGTTCATCAATCTGAACCTTGCGCATCATCTGACGAACGATAATCTCGAAGTGCTTATCATTGATCTTCACACCCTGCAAGCGGTATACATCCTGAACTTCATTCACAATATATTCTTGTACAGCTGTAGGACCTTTAATTGCCAAGATATCTGCTGGAGTAGTAGCACCGTCAGACAACGGAGTACCTGCACGTACATAGTCATTTTCCTGTACCAGAATCTGCTTAGACAGTGCAACCAGATATTTCTTAACCTCACCAGTCTTAGAAGTTACAATGATCTCACGGTTACCACGCTTGATCTTACCCATTGTTACCTCACCGTCGATTTCAGAAACGACAGCCGGATTTGACGGGTTACGAGCTTCAAACAATTCAGTAACACGAGGAAGACCACCCGTGATATCACCCGCTTTACCAACGGCACGCGGAATCTTCACGATTACTTCACCAGCTTTTACCTTCTGACCATTCTCGATGATTACGTGACCACCTACCGGTAAGTTATAAGTACGGATCAAATCACCGTCCTCTGTCAAGATATGAGCTGTAGGAACTTTGGTTTTATCCTTGGATTCAATAATAATAATTTCACGCAGACCTGTTGCTTCATCCGATTCAACCTTATAAGTAACGTTTTCAATTACGCCCTCAAATTCGATCTTACCAGTTGCTTCTGTGATAATTACAGCGTTGAACGGGTCCCACTTAGCAATCAGTTTGCCTTTCTCTACCAAATCACCGTCACCTACATACAGTGTTGAACCATAAGGAACGTTATGAGTAGAAAGAACGATACCTGTGTTCACATCCACAAAGCGCACTTCAGCCAAACGACCTACTACCACTTTAGCAGATTCACCCATCTCGTCAACGATATCTACCGTACGCAACTCTTCAAATTCAAGACGTGCATTGTTTTTAGCAACGATACTTGCATTAGCAGCAATATTCGCAGCAGTACCACCGGCGTGGAATGTACGCAATGTCAACTGTGTACCCGGCTCACCAATAGACTGAGCTGCAATTACACCGACAGCTTCACCTCTCTGAACCATACGGCTTGTTGCCAGGTTACGTCCGTAACATTTAGCACAAACACCTTTCTTCGCTTCACAAGTTAATACCGAGCGGATTTCAACACTCTCAATCGGAGAATCCTGAATCTTCTTACCAACTTCTTCAGTGATTTCTTCACCACCGGCAACAAGCAATTCACCTGTTGTAGGATGGATAATATCATGTACGGAAACACGTCCTAAGATACGTTCGTACAGGGTAGCAATAACTTCATCGTTATTCTTAAGGTCTGTACAAACCAATCCGCGAAGTGTACCGCAGTCTTCTTCTGTAATAATCACATCGTGTGATACGTCCACCAGACGACGAGTCAGATAACCGGCATCGGCAGTCTTCAAAGCGGTATCCGCCAAACCTTTACGAGCACCGTGGGTAGAGATAAAGTACTCCAACACCGAAAGTCCTTCTTTAAAGTTTGACAAAATCGGGTTCTCGATGATCTGACCACCTTCAGCACCTGCTTTCTGCGGTTTTGCCATCAAACCACGCATACCTGACAACTGACGAATCTGTTCTTTAGAACCACGGGCACCAGAGTCAAGCATCATATATACAGAGTTGAATCCCTGATCATCCGAAGAAATTGTCTTCATCAGGATATTAGACAACTCAGAGTTTACATGTGTCCAGATATCGATCACCTGGTTGTAACGTTCATTGTTGGTAATGAAACCCATGTTATAGTTGTTTACGACTTGTTCTACTTCGTCGTAACCTTTCTGTACCAACGTTTCTTTTTCCTTTGGAATGATAATATCACCCAAGTTGAATGACAAACCACCCTTGAACGCCATCTGATAACCTAAGTTCTTGATTCCGTCCAGGAAGTCGGCAGCCTTAGCCACACCACATACCTTAATTACATCACTAATAATATCACGAAGAGATTTCTTAGAGATAATTGTATTGATATAACCAGCTTCAGGCGGAACGATTTCATTAACAATCACACGTCCTACCGAAGTTTCGCGCATTACGTCTACAATGTTACCATTTTCATCAACGTCTTTCACGATAACTTTCACCGGAGCATGAATATCTACCTTACCTTCATTGTAAGCGATCAACGCCTCTTCCGGTCCGTAGAATGTCAGACCTTCCCCTTTCGCACCAGCACGCAACTTAGTAATATAATACAAACCAAGAACCATATCCTGTGCAGGCACAGTAATAGGCGCACCGTTTGCCGGATTCAAGATATTATGTGATTGAAGCATCAACATTTGTGCTTCCAGAATTGCTTCATTACTCAAAGGCAAGTGAACAGCCATCTGGTCACCGTCAAAGTCGGCATTGAATGCCGTACATGCCAACGGGTGCAACTGAATAGCTTTACCTTCGATCATCTTAGGCTGGAAAGCCTGAATACCCAGACGGTGCAATGTCGGAGCACGGTTCAACAGTACCGGATGTCCTTTCATTACATGTTCCAGAATATCCCAGATCACCGGTTCCTTGCGGTCAACAATCTTCTTGGCAGACTTAACAGTCTTAACGATACCACGTTCGATGAGCTTACGAATAATAAACGGCTTGTACAATTCGGCAGCCATCAATTTAGGAATACCGCATTCACCCATTCTCAATTCCGGACCTACGACGATTACCGAACGAGCAGAGTAGTCAACACGTTTACCCAGCAAGTTCTGACGGAAACGTCCTTGTTTACCTTTCAAGCTGTCAGACAATGACTTCAACGGGCGGTTGGCGTCTGTCTTCACAGCACTTGACTTACGTGAGTTATCAAACAAAGAATCGACAGATTCCTGAAGCATACGTTTTTCATTACGCAAGATCACTTCCGGAGCCTTGATTTCAATCAGTCGTTTCAGACGGTTATTACGGATAATCACACGACGATAAAGATCGTTCAAGTCAGATGTAGCAAAACGGCCACCATCCAACGGAACCAACGGACGAAGTTCGGGCGGGATAACCGGTACGATACGTACAATCATCCATTCCGGTTTGTTGCGTCCACGTGATGCACGGAACGATTCTACTACCTGAAGACGTTTCAAAGCCTCATTCTTACGTTGCTGTGAAGCATCGTTACCTGCACGGTGACGCAATTCGTAAGACAAAGCATCCAGATCCAGACGAGCCAGCAAATCATAGATAGCTTCAGCACCCATCTTTGCAACAAACTTGTTCGGATCATTATCTTCAAGATATTGATTATCTTTTGGAAGCGTATCCAGGATATCCAGATATTCTTCTTCCGAAAGCAAATCATATTCAGCTACACCGTCTTCAGCTTTTACACCCGGCTGAATAACAACATAACGTTCGTAGTATATAATCGAATCCAGTTTCTTAGTCGGCAGTCCGAGCAAATAACCGATTTTATTAGGGAGCGAACGGAAATACCAGATGTGAGCCACCGGCACAACCAGCTGGATATGTCCCATACGTTCACGGCGTACTTTCTTTTCAGTAACTTCCACACCACAACGGTCGCAGACGATACCTTTATAACGGATACGCTTGTATTTACCGCAATGACATTCATAATCCTTGATAGGACCAAAAATGCGCTCGCAGAACAAACCATCACGTTCGGGTTTGTACGTACGGTAATTAATGGTTTCAGGCTTCAAAACTTCACCACTCGAATTCTCAAGGATTTCTTCCGGAGAAGCCAGACCAATTGAGATCTTCGAGAAATTACTTTTCGTCTTATTTTCTTTTCTAAAAGCCATACTCTATATTTAATTGAAAATGGAAAATTAAAAATTAAAAATTAAGAAACCAAAGAATGAAAACTGAAAACTAAAAACAATCCATTCTCAATTTTCAATTCTCAATTCTCAATTTATTAATTATTCTAGGTTGATACTCAAACCTAATCCTCTCAACTCGTGTAACAATACGTTCAAGGATTCCGGAATGCCAGGTTGCGGCATCGGTTCACCTTTCACAATTGCTTCATAAGCTTTCGAACGTCCTACCACGTCGTCAGACTTGATAGTAAGGATTTCCTGCAGGATATGAGCAGCACCAAAACCTTCGAGTGCCCAAACCTCCATTTCTCCAAAACGCTGACCACCGAACTGTGCTTTACCACCAAGAGGTTGCTGAGTAATCAATGAGTACGGACCGATAGAACGAGCATGCATCTTGTCTTCAACCATGTGGCCCAACTTCAACATGTAAGTCACACCCACAGTAGCTGCCTGGTCAAATTGCTCACCTGTACCACCATCACAAAGATAAGTTTTACAGTAGCGAGGCAATCCTGCCTTGTCTGTCCACTGATCCAGATCTTCCATTGTAGCACCATCGAAAATAGGAGTTGCAAATTTCACACCCAATGTTTTTCCGGCACGTCCTAATACAGCTTCAAAAATCTGACCAATGTTCATACGAGAAGGCACACCCAACGGATTCAATACGATGTCAACCGGAGTACCATCCGACAAGAACGGCATATCTTCCTGACGAACAACGCGGGATACAATACCCTTGTTACCGTGGCGACCTGCCATCTTATCACCCACACCAATCTTACGCTTCTTAGCAATATATACTTTTGCCATCTGGATAATACCAGCTGGAAGTTCATCACCAATTGTAATAGCAAACTTCTTACGTTTCAATTCAGCATCCAGCTCTTTGTATTTCTTAATGAAATTCATCACCAGATCACGAATCATACCATTAATATGGTCATCACTGGTCCAGTTGCTTAACTGAATAGAAGTAAAGTCAAGTGAATCAAAATCAGAAGCACTGAACTTAGAACCTTTCGCAATTACTTCCGCACCCAGATAATCCTTCACACCTTGAGAAACCTTACCTTCAGTCAAAGTCATCAGTTTCTTAACCAGGATACGTTTCAGATCAGCTACCTTAGATTCAAATTCATCATCGATCTTAGGCAACAATGCTTTATCGGCCAGTTTTGAGCTACGATTCTTAATCACACGTGAGAAAAGTTTCTTATCGATCACAACACCTTTCAAAGAAGGAGAAGCTTTCAATGAAGCATCTTTCACATCACCTGCCTTATCACCAAAGATGGCACGAAGCAATTTTTCTTCCGGAGAAGGATCAGATTCACCCTTCGGTGTAATCTTACCAATCATGATATCACCCGGCTCGATACGAGCACCGATTCTTACGATACCATTTTCATCCAGGTCTTTAGTAGCTTCTTCACTTACATTCGGGATATCAGAAGTCAACTCTTCCATACCACGTTTTGTTTCACGAACTTCCAGAGAATATTCCTCTACGTGAACCGAAGTCAACAAGTCTTCGCGTACCACACGTTCGTTCAATACGATAGCATCCTCATAGTTGTAACCTTTCCAAGGCATGTAAGCAACCAACAGGTTCTTACCCAATGCCAATTCACCCTTTTCAGTAGAATAACCTTCAGTCAAGATGTCACCTTTCTTCACACGTTGGCCTCTGTCGCAAATCGGACGCAAGTCAATCGTCATGTTCTGGTTAGTCTTACGGAACTTAGGTATTCTATATTCTTTCAAAGCAGGTTCGAAACTTACGAATTCTTCGTCTTCTGTACGGTCATACAAAATACGGATAGTAGTAGCATCAACGTAGTCAACAACACCATCTCCTTCCGCAGTAATCTGCGTACGAGAGTCTCTTACCAACTGACGTTCGATACCTGTACCTACGATCGGCGCTTCACTTCTCAACAAAGGAACCGCCTGGCGCATCATGTTTGATCCCATCAATGCACGGTTAGCATCATCATGTTCCAGGAACGGAATCAATGAAGCCGCGATTGATGCAATCTGCTGAGGAGAAACGTCCATCAAATCAACCTCTGTCGGTTCAACAACCGGGAAGTCAGCATCCTGACGAGATTTAACTTTGTTACGCACAAATGTACCGTCATCATTCAACGGAGCATTTCCCTGTGCAATAACCTTTTCTTCCTCTTCTTCAGCAGTCAGATAAATCAGACCGTTATCAGAAAGATCCACTTTTCCGTTTTCCACCTTACGGTACGGAGTTTCAATGAATCCCAGATCATTAATCTTAGCAAATACACACAATGAAGAGATCAAACCGATGTTCGGACCTTCAGGAGTCTCAATCGGACAAAGACGACCATAGTGTGTGTAGTGAACGTCACGAACCTCAAATCCGGCACGTTCACGGGAAAGACCACCAGGACCAAGGGCAGACATACGACGCTTGTGCGTGATTTCAGCCAAGGGGTTTGTCTGGTCCATGAACTGAGACAATGCGTTCGTTCCGAAGAATGAGTTGATTACAGAAGAGATTGTCTTCGCGTTAATCAAATCAATCGGAGTAAACACTTCATTGTCACGAACGTTCATACGTTCGCGAATCGTACGAGACATACGAGCCAGACCAACAGCAAACTGATTAGAAAGCTGCTCACCTACTGTACGTACACGACGGTTACTCAAGTGGTCAATATCATCCACATCTGCTTTTGAGTTAATCAGCTCAATCAGATATTTGATGATTTCAATGATATCTTCCTTCGTGAGGACACGCACGTCCATATCAGTCGTCAGATTCAACTTTTTGTTGATTCTGTAACGACCTACATCACCAAGGTCATATCGTTTTTCAGAGAAGAACAAGTTGTTGATAACCTCCCTTGCACTCGCGTCATCAGCCGGATCGGCGTTACGCAACTGACGGTAGATATACAACACAGCTTCTTTTTCCGAGTTACTCGGGTCCTTCTGCAGCGTATTATATATAATAGAGAAATCGGACTGGTTCGGTTCATCTTTATGTAAAAGGATGTTTTGAACTCCCGACTCCAAAATTTCATCAATATGCACCTCTTCCAGTACGGTTTCACGATCGATAATAACTTCGTTACGCTCAATAGAAACCACTTCACCGGTATCTTCATCAACGAAATCTTCAATCCATGTTTTCAAGACACGTGCAGCCAATTTACGACCTAGCACTTTCTTCAGATTTGTCTTGTTCACCTTTACATCTTCTGCAAGGTTGAAAATCTCAAGAATATCTTTGTCATTCTCGAAGCCAATTGCACGCAACAAAGTCGTTACCGGCAATTTCTTCTTACGGTCGATGTATGCGTACATCACATTATTGATGTCAGTAGCAAACTCAATCCACGAACCCTTAAACGGAATAATACGAGCCGAATAAAGTTTCGTACCATTGGCATGTACACTCTGACCGAAGAACACACCCGGAGAACGGTGAAGCTGTGACACAACTACGCGTTCGGCACCGTTAATGACGAAAGTAGCCTTATCAGTCATATAAGGAATCGGGCCGAGGAATACGTCCTGAATCACTGTATCAAAATCCTCATGATCGGGGTCCGTACAGTAAAGCTTAAGTTTCGCTTTTAAGGGAACACTATAAGTAAGCCCACGCTCTATACAATCATCGATGGTATAACGCGGCGGATCAATATAATAGTCCAGAAACTCAAGAACAAAATTGTTTCTTGTATCGGCAATAGGGAAGTTTTCAGCAAATACTTTATACAATCCCTCATTCTTGCGCTTTTCAGGTGGGGTATCTAATTGTAGAAAGTCTTGGAATGACTTCAATTGTACTTCCAGGAAATCCGGGTATTCGAGCGGATTCTTAGTCGAAGCAAAATTAACTCTTTGATTTACAGTATTTGAAGACATCTGTCAATGAATTTGGAGAACTTAATTTGAAATATATACACAAAAAGGTTAAGAATCCTCTTGTGAAGGATTCCTAACCGAATTACCTGATTACCAGGCCAATGTTATTTAAGTTCAACTTCAGCTCCAGCTTCTTCCAATGTTTTCTTCAATGATTCTGCTTCGTCTTTAGCCAAACCTTCTTTTACTGTGCTAGGAGCACCGTCTACCAAGTCTTTAGCTTCTTTCAAACCAAGACCACAAGCTTCCTTAACGGCCTTAACTACCTGAAGTTTAGCTGCACCAGCGCTCTTCAATACTACGTCGAAAGAAGTTTTTTCTTCTACAGCAGCAGCACCAGCTGCAGGACCAGCAGCAACAGCTACAGCTGCAGCAGCAGGTTCAATACCGTATTCTTCTTTAAGGATAGTTGCAAGTTCATTAACTTCTTTTACTGTCAAGTTAACTAATTGTTCTGCAAAAGCTTTCAAATCTGCCATTTTTTGTATGATTTTAATGTTTAAATACTTGTTGATTTTTGAAAATTATTCGGGATGTTATTCCCAAGGCTGTGACGCCTTTTTCCATTTTTACGCTTCGGTACGTTCACCAAGAGTCTTGAGAACTCCGTGAATGGTGTTACCACCTGATTGAAGAGCAGAAATAACATTCTTGGCCGGAGATTGCAACAGTGCAACGATATCGGCGATAACTTCATTCTTACTCTTGATTGCAACGAGAGCATCCAATTGGTCTGCACCAACATAGAAGCTTTCTTCTGCATATGCAGCTTTCAGTCCGGGAATACCATCTTTAGCTTTGTCTTTGATTAACTTAGCAGGTACGTTTGCAGTGTTAGTAAACATAACAGCAGTAGTACCTTTCAAAGAACCGTAAAGAGGTGAGAAGTCTTCTTCCAGGCTTTCAAGTGCTTTGTGAAGCAGAGTGTTTTTAACCACCATCAATTTGATGTCTGATTTAAAGCAATCTCTTCTCAATGCGCTGGTAGCAGCAGCGTTCATCGCTGTAACGTCTACCAAGTAGAAGTGACCATATTCCTTTACTGTAGCAGCAATTTGCTCTATAATCGTACTTTTATCTTCCTTTCTCATTATTTCTCTGTTTTATTAGATTTCATCCACTGATTTCGGGTCGATTTTAATACCCGCACTCATTGTACTAGAAAGATAAATACTCTTAATATATGTACCCTTTGCTGCGGTCGGTTTCAGCTTGTTCAGAGTAGAGATGAACTCTTTCGCGTTGTCGCGAATCTGATCAGGACTGAATGATACCTTACCGATAGAAGTGTGAACGATACCGCTCTTATCAACTTTAAAGTCAATCTTACCTTGTTTTACTTCTTTTACAGCCTTAGCAACATCCATAGTTACAGTACCACTCTTAGGGTTCGGCATCAATCCACGAGGACCGAGTACACGACCGAGTGCACCAATTTTACCCATGATAGATGGCATAGTGATGATTACATCAATATCAGTCCATCCACCTTTGATCTTTTCAATATATTCGTCAAGACCAACATAGTCAGCACCAGCTTCTTTTGCAGCAGCTTCAGCATCCGGTGTACAAAGTACCAACACACGCACTTCTTTACCAGTACCATGAGGAAGTGAAACAACACCTCTCACCATCTGGTTAGCTTTACGCGGGTCAACCCCTAAACGTACATCAATATCCAGTGAAGCATCGAATTTGGAAAAAGTGATTTCTTTTACCAAAGATGCAGCTTCTTTCAGTGAGTATGCTTTCCCTGCTTCAATCTTTTCTGCAGCTAACTTTTGATTTTTTGTCAGTTTACCCATTACAATTGAAGTTTATTAGTTATTAACCGGGAACTCCCCTTTTACAGCGATACCCATACTTCTAGCTGTACCTGCAACCATTCTCATGGCAGCTTCCACAGTAAAACAGTTCAAGTCAACCATTTTGTCCTGAGCGATCGTACGAACTTGTTCCCAAGTAAGCTCGGCAACTTTCTTACGGTTAGGCTCAGCAGAACCACTCTTTACCTTAGCTACTTCAAGTAATTGAATAGCAACGGGAGGAGTCTTGATTACAAAATCGAAAGACTTATCTGCGTAGTAAGTAATGATAACAGGTAAAATTTTACCTGCTTTGTCTTGGGTTCTGGCATTGAATTGCTTGCAAAATTCCATGATATTGATACCCTTAGAACCCAAAGCAGGTCCAACGGGAGGTGATGGATTTGCAGCGCCTCCTTTAATCTGTAACTTGATTAGTCCAGCAACTTCTTTAGCCATTTTTTTATTGATTTATATATAAACATTAAACGAAGAACAACAACAGCGTAACAATTCCGTGTTATTCCTTTTCCACTTGCATAAAGCCCAATTCAAGCGGCGTTTTGCGCCCGAATATCTTTACCATGACCTTTAGTTTCTTTTTTTCGCTATTCACTTCTTCAATGATGCCACTGAATCCGCTAAAAGGTCCAAAAGTAACTTTTACAGTTTCACCCACCACGTACGGAATATTGAGTTCTTCACCCGTTTCCTGCAGTTCGTCCACTGTACCAAGTATACGATTCACTTCTGATTGTCTGAGAGGCACCGGTTTTTCGGAACCACCTAAAAAGCCTATCACATTCGGAGTGTTGCGCAAGTGATGAGCGACCTCACCAACCAAAGCAGCCTCCACCAAAACGTAACCAGGAAGATAGCTTCTTTCCTTCACAATTTTTTTGCCATTGCGAACCTGGTAAACTTTTTCAGTAGGAATCAATACCTGAGATACATATTCACCAAGGTCGCTGTTCTTAAGATCAGCTTCAAGATATTCCTTTACCTTAGCTTCTTTTCCACTAATAGCACGCAGAACGTACCATTTCTTTTCAATCTCAGCCATTTTCAATTCCTAATTTTTTAATGTGGATAAACGATTTTTTCCATGAAGTTCTGGAAACAGACATCCATACCCCATACTACCAATGCAATAAGCAGGGAAGCATATAAAACAACTACTGCACTGTTAGCAAGTTCAGAATACGTAGGCCACGATACTTTATGTACAAGTTCGTCGTAAGATTCTTTAATATAAGCTATTACCTTTTTCATTTCAATAATATTAGCACGGGAGGAGAGGCTCGAACTCCCGACACCCGGTTTTGGAGACCGGTGCTCTACCAACTGAGCTACTCCCGTGTGTACATAATCAGTTCCCGATGAAAAACCGGGAACTGATTAATTATTGTGTATTAGTCGATAATTTCAGTAATCTGACCAGCACCTACCGTACGTCCACCTTCGCGGATAGCGAAACGAAGACCCGGGTTCAATGCTACTGGGTAGATCAACTCAACTGTAATAGTTACGTTATCACCCGGCATTACCATTTCTGTTCCTTCCGGCAAAGTGATTTCACCTGTACAGTCCATAGTACGCAAGTAGAACTGAGGACGGTATTTGTTGTGGAACGGAGTGTGACGACCACCTTCTTCTTTCTTCAAGATATAAACCTCAGCTTTGAATCTAGAGTGCGGTTTAATCTGACCTGGTTTACAAAGAACCATACCACGTTTGATTTCGTTCTTGTCAACACCACGAAGCAAAAGACCTACGTTGTCACCAGCTTCACCTTGATCCAACAGTTTACGGAACATTTCAACACCAGTTACAACTGATTTCTTATCTTCACCTAAACCAAGGATTTCGATTTCATCACCAACGTGGATGATACCTGTTTCGATACGACCTGTTGCTACAGTACCACGACCTGTGATAGAGAACACGTCTTCAACCGGCATCAAGAAAGGTTTATCAACATCGCGCGGAGGAAGTGGAATCCAAGTATCAACTGCTTCCATCAGTTCCATAACTTTATCTTCCCATTTTTCAACACCGTTCAATGCGCCAAGAGCAGAACCACGGATGATAGGAGTATTGTCACCGTCGAAATCATAGAATGAAAGAAGTTCTCTCATTTCCATTTCAACGAGTTCCAACATTTCTTCGTCGTCTACCATATCGCATTTGTTCAAGAATACAACCAGACGAGGTACGTTTACCTGACGAGCCAACAGAATGTGTTCGCGAGTTTGAGGCATCGGACCATCAGTTGCAGCACAAACGATGATAGCACCGTCCATCTGAGCAGCACCAGTTACCATGTTCTTTACGTAGTCGGCGTGACCCGGGCAGTCTACGTGTGCATAGTGGCGGTTAGCTGTTTGATATTCAACGTGAGAAGTATTGATAGTAATACCTCTTTCTTTTTCTTCAGGAGCGTTGTCGATAGAATCGAAAGAACGCAATTCTGAAAGACCTTTTTTTGCCAACACTGTAGTGATAGCAGCTGTCAACGTTGTCTTACCGTGGTCTACGTGACCGATTGTACCAATGTTTACATGCGGTTTGGTACGTTCAAATTTCTCTTTAGCCATAGCTTTACTTGTTATTTATTTGATTAATAATCAGCATTTACATCCTTTATGAGCTGTTACCGGGACTTGAACCCGGGACCTCTTCCTTACCAAGGAAGTGCTCTACCACTGAGCTATAACAGCAAGAAAAGAGAGCGGAAGACGGGGCTCAAACCCGCGACCCTCAGCTTGGAAGGCTAATGCTCTATCAACTGAGCTACTTCCGCATTCTTGCCAAAGTTGTCACTCTGATTGTGGGCAAAGATGGATTCGAACCACCGAAGGCGTAAGCCAGCAGATTTACAGTCTGCCCCATTTGGCCACTCTGGTATTTGCCCTTTTCAAAATCAAGAAATAAAAGAACTATTTTCAAACAATATGATAAAGACAGATGTTCTATCTTTGTTCTTCGGTTTCTTTTTGAGCCTCTTGTCGGATTCGAACCAACGACCCCGAGATTACAAATCACGTGCTCTGGCCAACTGAGCTAAAGAGGCAAACTTACTAAAAAATGCAACCGTCACGTTCTAACGCGAGCGAAACGGCTGCAAATTTAGTTATTTATTTCTTTCCCGCAAAATATTTGGGATTTTTTTATTTGCTACGTTGCTTTTCCTTGTATTTAACCAGCTGTTTTACGAGCGCTTCCACATCTAAATCAATTGCCTCTTCAAATGTATCGCATACTTTGCTTGCATAAAACTCTCCATTGGGGATTAATATTTTAATGCCTGCTTCTTTATTTTCAGCAACTTCTGGTTTTACTACCTTTAATGACACCTCTACTTTCTTTATATCTTCGTAATATTTTTCCAACTTGGACACTTTCTTCTGAATAAATGCCTGCAATTGCTCTGACGCATCAAAGTGAATTGATTGAATTCTAACATCCATACTTACCTCCTTTTTTTAAGCTCTTGGATGAGCTTGTTTATACACTTTTTTAAGTTCTTCAAATGTGGCATGCGTATAGATCTCGGTAGTCGTAATGCTCTCGTGACCCAAAAGTTCTTTTACCGCGCCCAACTCTGCTTCATTATTCAGCATTGTGGTAGCAAAAGTATGCCTCAACACGTGAGGACTCCTTTTCTTCAGCGTTGCCACCTTTGACAGGTTCCGTTTCACTAAATTATAGACCAGATTCTTATAAAGCCGTTCGCCATTCTCTCTAATAAAGAAAGCCTCCGACCTTTCCGGAATCGTTTCGTTTCTTACATTAATATATTCAAGCATTAACTCCCGCAGTTCATCACCAAACGGTATCAGTCGTTGCTTATTTCTTTTCCCGGTCACTTTCAGAAGAGAAGCCGAAAAATCCACATCCCTATCATCCAAACCTATTAATTCTGAAAGTCTCATGCCAGTAGCATAAAACACTTCAATCACCAACTGGTCCCGACAACCTTTAAATCCTTCGCCAAAATCCGTATCATCCAATAACCGATTCATTTCGTTCTCTTTTAAGAACACAGGCAACGGCTTTTTGTTTTTAGGTCCTTTTATTTTACGCAAAGGATCTATAGTCGTTTCTCCCTGTCTTATGAGATACTTGTAAAACGTTCGGAGCGAACTTAGCTTACGATTTACAGAAGTTGAGGTATACCCTTTATCCATCAATGAAACAATCCATTCACGAATCAGTTCCGCCTCGACCTCTAACGGATTAAACTTTCCATACTCTTCCTGAGCAAACTCCTGCAGTTGCTTTATATCTTCACCGTACGCAAGAACGGTTTTTTCAGAATAGTTCCGCTCATACTGGAGATAATCAAGAAAAGATTCTATCAACATAATATCGCTACATCTAAAATCGTGCAACGAATGTATGAAAAGAATTCAATAATTCAAAGGAAATTACGAATTATTAATCTTCTACTTGCTGAAGTTGTTGTACGTAAACTGCGCGTTCTTTCTTAAGTCTTTTAGTTACAGACGGTTTATCAAACTGCTGTCTGCTTCTCAATTCTTTTACGATGCCAGTTTTCTCAAATTTTCTTTTGAACTTCTTCAGCGCTTTTTCAATGTTTTCGCCTTCTTTTACAGGTACTACAATCATTTTGTTACTATTAATATGTTATGATTAAAAAAATTCCGCAGTCAAATTGCGCCGCAAAATTACACATACTTTCTTTATTCACAAAACTTTCGGCAAATATTTCTCAAAAACTATTCATAAACAAGTCATTAAATGCAGAAAGTTAGTACCTTTGAAACACTTACATGTCTATAATAATATAATAAGGTATGAAACAGAACATAAAAGAACGAGTACATGCTCTGCGCATGACATTCCATCCCAACTACATCAAAGCATTCATTATCCCCAGCACCGACCCTCATCTTAGTGAGTATGTGGCTCCCCACTGGATGTCACGCGAATGGATTTCCGGTTTTACAGGTTCTGCAGGAACAGCGGTCATCCTGAAGGACAAAGCGGGATTATGGACCGACTCACGTTACTTCCTTCAGGCAGCGAAAGAACTGGAAGGCAGCGGCATCACACTCTACAAAGAAATGCTGCCGGAAACTCCAAGCATAACAGAGTTTCTCTGCCAGCACTTAAAACCCGGAGAATCTGTAAGCATCGACGGGAAAATGTTCTCCGTGCAACAGGTAGAACAAATGAAAGAAGAACTAGCGGCACATCAGTTACAGGTAGATATATTTGGAGATCCATTAAAAAACATCTGGAAAGACCGTCCCTCCATACCTGACTCTCCAGCCTTTATTTATGATATCAAATATGCAGGAAAAAGCTGCGAAGAAAAAATATCCGCCATCCGTGCGGAGTTGAAGAAGAAAGGCGTCTATGCTTTATTCATATCTGCACTGGACGAAATAGCATGGACTCTCAATCTACGAGGAAACGATGTACATTGCAATCCAGTCATAGTGAGCTACCTTTTAATTACACAGGATGAGGTAACTTACTTTATTTCACCGGAAAAAGTGACGCCGGAGGTCAAGGCTTATCTGAAGAAACAACAAATAGGAATACAGAAATATGATGAGGTAGAGGCATTCCTGAATTCTTTCCCCGGAGAAAATATTCTTATTGATCCACGGAAAACGAATTATGCGATTTACTCGGCCATTAATCCGAAATGTTCCATTATTCGTGACGAGTCTCCCGTCACATTATTGAAAGCCATTCGTAATGAACAGGAAATAGCCGGCATCCATGCTGCCATGCAACGGGATGGAGTGGCACTTGTCAGATTTCTCAAGTGGCTGGAAGAATCTGTTTCCACCGGAAAAGAAACTGAATTAAGTATAGATAAAAAGCTGCATGAATTCAGAGCAGCACAGCCTCTCTACATGGGAGAAAGTTTCGACACCATTGCAGGATATAAAGAGCACGGAGCAATCGTGCATTATTCGGCAACGCCGGAAAGCGATGTAACTCTTCAGCCTAAAGGATTCCTACTCTTAGATTCAGGGGCACAATATTTGGACGGAACCACTGACATCACTCGTACCATCGCATTAGGCGAACTGACAGAAGAGGAAAAGACGGATTATACCTTAATATTAAAGGGACACATAGCATTGGCTATGGCCAAATTCCCAGCCGGAACCCGTGGCGCGCAACTCGATGTACTGGCGCGTATGCCTATCTGGAATCACAGAATGAACTTTCTCCATGGCACAGGGCACGGCGTCGGGCATTTCTTGAGTGTACACGAAGGCCCACAAAGCATTCGTATGAATGAGAACCCTGTAATTCTTCAACCCGGCATGGTTACATCCAACGAACCCGGTGTTTATAAGGCAGGCAGTCACGGGATACGTACGGAAAATCTGACGTTAGTCTGCAAAGATGGAGAGGGAATGTTTGGAGAATATCTTAAATTTGAGACTATCACTTTATGTCCTATCTGCAAAAAGGGGATCATCAAGGAGATGTTGACAAAGGAGGAAATCGAATGGCTGAATAATTATCATCAGACTGTTTACGAAAAGCTCTCTCCAGATCTTAACGAAGAAGAAAAAACTTGGTTACAGAAAGCCACTACTTCTATTTAAAGATAAGATATCTGACACCCGGGTGTCAGCATACGTGCCTGTTGCACAACTCAATCATCGTATCAATTATCTCAAAATCT
>NZ_QSUR01000034.1:0-76921 GCF_003439055.1 Bacteroides sp. OM05-10AA | reverse complement strand
ACTCGGGACTTACACCCGTTAGATAATGCTCATGCCGAGCGTACAAACGAACGGTTTCTCACCTGTGAAAAACAGGTGGGAAACCGTTTGCTTTTTTAGAGGCCTCTTCATTCTCTTTTATAGCCATTCTTAAAAGAAGAACAATCAATATTAAAAATAGAACACATTTATTTTCTCATTTTAAGCACTTTCGCCATACATGATTAAAAATAGAACATTAAAATAAAAAACAGACCTTGACAATAAAGAATTGTTAGTCGAACTTTGCAAAGTTTTATTAAATACGCAATAAAAACAAAAAGCAAAATGAGAAACTTACGGAAACTATTGTATGTAGCCTGCGTAGTATTTTTCTTTACAGCATGCGAAGAGACTTACAATGACAAGCTATTCTGGCCGGGAGAAATTAGTCAGGAATATGGTTCGTATATCAAACCATATACGTTAGACCTGACCTACAGTGGAGAGAAATTAATTGGGAAAACCATCAGCTTTAAGACAGACGACAGCGAGACGGGGACGTTGACACTGAATGATGTAATTCCCGGAGAAAAGGAAACTCCTATCAGTCGTATCCAACTGTATGAGAATGAAGAGAAAGGTGCCTATACTTTCAGTGGAACGAATATCACCATGGGAGGAGCTACGGTGAAATATGAAGGAATAATAACTCCCAAAAACATGCAATTATCACTGAACGTAACAATGGCTTATGCCAATTCCATTGCAAACACATACGCATTTCCTGCATATTCCCACACAATAGACGGAGAGAATATTATCCGTAATAGCGGAGCCGGTTACGTGAATATTACTGCTAAAGCAGGAGGAGAATCTCTTCAGCCGGTCATTCTACCCATACAGCAAATGGCAACTAATATATTGGATGTGATTTTTCCTTATGTACTGAAGGACATTACATTAGAAAAAAATGGAGTGGTCACTGCCAACTATACCACGAGCCCTGTAGACCTGAATGAAATCATGGAAGTTGCCAACTCGGGCAAAACAGATGCCGAATTCAAAAGTCTGATTAACAAACGTACTTATGAGTCATCTCCCAAAGGATTAGCCTACTGGAATCAGACAGGCAGCAAAGCATTTGTCGTACAATTCAATGTCCCTACCATTGTATCTCTCATAGCACAAAACAACGGAAAGCAAATTGACTCCCAGCTTATCGCAGGAATCAGCGAAGCTCTTCTAAAATCTGACCCGGCACGTCTAAAATTAACGTTAAGTGCCATCAATATGATTTTAAACAATGAAATAATCACCTACATGCTTCAATTGGATGATAATACTTTTGCAACGCTGCTCACATGGATGAAAAACGGAATACCGATGGGAATCAACCAAACAAAAGAGCATACCTATATCTACTTCAACAAAGAAACTCTCATGTCGCTTATCAGTATCATCGGCAGTCTGCTGGAAACAGATTTAACTGAAGTTGCAGCCCTTTTCGATAAAATGGAAATCGGTATCGACCTCACTACTAAGAAATAATTCATTTTAACTATCTAACATAAAAGAACAATGAAAAAATTATCTATTCTATTAATAAGCTGCCTTACCGGAGTATCTGCATTTTTAACATCTTGTAGCGAAGATCACTACGGACCGGAACCGGTAGATGTAACAGCCAATTACTCAAATAAACTGTCTAATCCTAATCCGAATCTAATTCTTACCTATAGTGGTGAAACAATGATCGGAAAATCAGTAGACTTTAGCACTGTCATAGGAGAAACTGCCAATATTACCCTTTATAATATCATTCCGGGTGATGAAGCATTAAAGATGACCAATATACCCATCTCCGGAGATAAAACCGGATATTCTTTCACCGGAAATGCGACAGGAACATTAGGAACGAGTTTCAAATATGCCGGAAGAGTAGAAGTGGGTAAATTCACACTGGAAATTACTGATATACAGCTGGCAGCCAATGCTATAACAACCCAGAAACAATGGTACACTATCCCCTATACCGGAGAGGGAGAAGATGAAACAGATCCTTCAACTAGTATAGAATATACCAATGCTACCTACGGTGTACATTTTCATTCTGACAATGAAAATGTTTCATCTTTAGCAGGAATTGTTGAAGCGGTTGCCGGCAATATCTTAGGTTCAGTCTTACGTAGCATAAACTTTTGTGAAGATGGCAATATTACGGCCCGTTATGCTTCCATGCCCCAAGTTGAAGGTGGCATTTTTGGATATTTTATGCCATTACCGATCCGCCCCGAAAGTGACTACAACCTATCTCCCATAAACCTGGCAACTTATTATATCAAAGGAAATTCTTTGTATGTAATTCCTAATATTGAAATGATTTTCAAACAATTGCAAAGTAATAAGACTCGTGCTATTTCAGTAACTGACATGAAAGAAATTCTTGAATTAATAGACAGATGGCTTACTACCGGTATTCGTTTCAATATCGTCAGTGAAATTAAACCGGAGTCGCTATTCAATGATGGCTCATATATCAAACATACTGGCGACATGATGTTATATGTCGATAAGAGTGAAGTTGGCATACTCTTTAATCTATTACCTCTATTGAAAGACGTTATTCCTGATAGTGACATGAAAGAAACACTGGTACAGTTACTTGATATGCTAGTTCCTGAATTAATAGCATCCAAGGTCTTTGAGCTGGGCATTGTCCTTCAAAAGGAATATTCCGCAGAAATTCCAGAAACAACAGAAACACCAGCCTTATTGCGTTCTAATAGTAGAACTTATCAGAAAAACATGGAACTATTAAATAAAGTATTGAAAAAATGAGAAAAACAGTAGCAATAATCACCTTTCTATTATACTTGGGTTGCAATAGTTTTGCTCAAACCTTGAAAGGACACATATATGATGCCAAAACCAACGAACCGCTGGTCGGTGCAGCCGTCACATACAAACTCCACGGTAATCAGGGAACAGTATCCAACATCAATGGAGAATATGAAATCAAACTGCCCGAAGGAGGAGTCGACCTTGTATTCAGTTATGTAGGCTATGAAGATGTATTGATGCCAATTGTTATCAATAAGCGTGAAGTCATCACGAAAGACGTTTATATGAAAGAAAGCACAAAGCTACTGGAAGAAGTGGTAGTTAGTGCCGGACGCTTTGAACAGAAGTTGAGTGACGTTACTGTTTCCATGGATGTGGTGAAAGCCGGAGATATTGCCCGTCAGGCACCGACAGATATTTCTTCCACACTCCGTACATTGCCCGGTGTAGACATTGTAGACAAACAGCCCTCTATGCGCGGTGGCAGCGGATGGACTTACGGTGTAGGTGCACGCAGCCAGATTCTGATAGACGGCATGAGTACCCTGAATCCAAAAACCGGTGAAATCAATTGGAACACCATACCTTTGGAAAATGTAGAACAGGTGGAAGTTATTAAAGGAGCTTCCTCCGTGTTGTACGGGTCATCAGCCTTGAACGGCATTATCAACATCCGTACTGCACGTCCGGGACTGACTCCGAAAACACGTTTCAGTGCTTATGTCGGTGTATATGGAGATGCAGAAAATGACGAATATCAATGGAGTGACAAAAGTTTTTGGAAAGACGATAAGTATGCAGTAAAACCAATCTTGCGCGGAAGTCTTCTTAGCGGTATACGGAATCCTATTTACGAAGGATTCGACCTCTCCCACTCCCGTCGTATCGGCAATTTCGATGTCAGCGGAGGAATCAATCTTTTCACTGACGAAGGATACCGCCAACAGGGATACAACAAACGTTTCCGTATGGGAGGGAGCCTCACTTATCATCAGCCCGATATGGGAATGAAACTGTTGAACTATGGTTTCAATGTCGATTTCCTTTCCAATCAATATGGTGACTTCTTTATCTGGCGTTCACCAACGGAAGTGTACAAACCATCTCCTTTCACCAACATGGGACGTGAAGAGAATAATTTCCATATCGATCCGTTCATCAACTATGTGAATCCGGAAAACGGTACGTCACATAAGATTAAAGGACGTTTCTATTACAGTGCCGATAATATCGTACGCCCTACCCAGGGAACTTCCATCACTGATATTCTGGGAAATATGGGAACAGATGCCAAAACGATACAGAATATAGCCGGTGGCGATTACAGTTCACTTTATCCTGCATTGGTAGGTATAGGTTCCGGACTTGTCAACGGCAATCTGGAAGATGCCATGAACGGAGTGTTCACCTCATTAGACAATATTTTCCCAAATGCGACGACTGCCGATTATTGCGATCTGATCTCCTGGGTAATGGACAACGGAGTGCCGAGTGACTTAGGGGGACTTGTGAACGGACAGTTACCGAGTGATCTGATTCCGTGGTTATCAAATGTTATCAATCCGTCACGAAACACTCCAAAAACACAGACTGATAAGAACTTCGATTACTACCTCGACTACCAGTTCAATAAGAAATGGGAAGGCGGTGCACAAATCACTACCGGAGTAACCCTGGAACATATCCGCTATGACTCCGCTGTAATGGATGAGGTATACAAAAGTGATAATATAGCTGCTTTCTTCCAATACGATCAGCGCTTCTGGGATCGTTTGAGTGTATCTGCCGGTGTACGTGCCGAATATTATCGGGTGAATAATCATCACCGTGAAGCCGAAACTAAAATCTTCGGAACCAAAGTTCCGTTCCGTCCGGTCTTCCGTGCAGGGTTAAATTATCAGTTGGCTGATTACAGTTTTATCCGTGCCAGCTTCGGACAGGGTTACCGTAATCCGTCTATCAATGAAAAGTACCTGCGCAAGGATATTGGTGGAGTTGGCGTTTATCCTAATCCGGACATCAAACCGGAGAAAGGATTTAATGCGGAATTAGGAATTAAGCAAGGATATAAAGTTGGTAATTTCCAGGGTTTTGTGGATGTTGCAGGATTCTATACACAATATAAAGACATGGTTGAATTCCAGTTCGGGCTGTTCAACAATGCCAATTACACAATGATTAATAGCATAGGCGATGCATTCCAGATGCTGACAGATGGCAAAGGGTTCGGTATCGGAGCCCAGTTCCACAATGTATCGAAAGCCCAGATTTACGGAGTAGAAATCTCAACGAACGGCGTGTACAATTTCAATAAGAACACGAAGTTGTTCTATAACTTGGGATATGTATACACGGAGCCACGCGATGCTGACTATCAGGAACGTAATGCAGTAGAGGGGCTTTATACCGATCCTCTTCAGATGAAAGAGAAATCGAACACAGGTAAGTACCTTAAATATCGCCCGAAGCACAGTTTTAAAGCTACGGTAGATTTCCTGTGGAAACGTATCAATGTCGGTGCCAATGTAGCATGGAAGAGCAAAATTCTGGCAGTTGACTATCTGATGTTGGACGAACGCGAGAAACAGCAGAAAGACCTGATGGATTATGTACGTGGCATCCTTTTCGGTTACTCAAAAGGAGAGACACTGGCTACTTACTGGAAAAAACATAATACGGACTATGCCACTGTTGACGTACGCTTCGGAGTAAAAGCCACAAAAGAAGTAGCTTTCCAGTTTATGGTGAACAACCTGTTGAATAAAGAATACAGCTACCGCCCAATGGCAGTTGCCGCTCCACGTACTTTCGTACTGAAAATGGACGTCACTTTCTAACTAACTTTCAAGATTCACAATTACTTAAGAAACGGCTGCTCAATGCAGCCGTTTTCTTTTTTCTCCTCATCTGTCATCATTTATCTATATATTGCGTATCTTTACCCCCGAAAACGAGAAGAAATAACCGATAAAATGAAAAAACAAATCCTACTTATTGCCATCCTGTTTTGTACGGCCTTTGCACAGGCACAAGAAGTTTTTGTAACTGCTGATTTTGTAAGCAGTTATATCTGGCGCGGTATGGATAGCGGCAATGCAAGTGTGCAGCCTTCACTCGGCCTCAACTGGAAAGGACTGACCGTTTACGCGTGGGGTTCTACCGAATTTCGCGAAAAGAACAATGAAATAGATTTATCACTAGAGTACGAATACAAAAACCTGACTCTTTACGCCAATAACTATTTTACCCAGACAGAAGAGGAACCTTTTAAATACTTCAATTACAGTTCGCACTCTACCGGGCACACTTTCGAGGTAGGAGCCGGCTATATGCTTAGCGAAAAGTTCCCATTGTCAGTAAGCTGGTACACTACCTTTGCCGGAAACGATTACCGGGAAAACGGGAAACGTGCCTGGTCCAGTTACTGCGAGTTGAGTTACCCGTTCAACGTGAAAGATGTAAATATGAATATCGAAGCAGGTTTCACTCCTTGGGAAAGTATGTATTCCGACAAATTCAATGTAGTCAATATCGGATTATCGGCAACAAAAGATATTAAAATAACGTCCAATTTCTCTTTACCCATCTTCGGAAAGCTAATAGCCAACCCTTATGAAGAGCAACTTTATTTTGTAGTTGGAATTACATTGTAGATGATTCTTACATTCAATTATTAACTAATAAACACCCCCATGAAAAAACACTTTCTTATCTTCGCAACAGGTCTTTTTCTATTAAGTGCCTGTAATTCGGTAAAAGCACCGGAAGCTATCTTACCCATTCCCGAAGCCAAACAGGTGGAATGGCAAAAAATGGAAACCTATGCGTTCGTACACTTCGGACTTAACACATTCAACGACCGTGAATGGGGATACGGAGACTCCGATCCTAAAACATTCAACCCTACCCGTCTGGACTGTGAGCAGTGGGTACAGACATTTGTCAAATCCGGCATGAAAGGAGTGATCCTGACAGCGAAACATCACGATGGATTCTGTCTGTGGCCTACGCAACTGACAGAGTACTGTATCCGCAACACTCCGTACAAAGACGGAAAAGGAGACATTGTCCGCGAACTGTCGGATGCCTGCAAAAAGTATGGTATTAAATTCGCAGTCTATCTCTCGCCCTGGGACAGGCATCAGGCCAATTATGGCTCTCCCGAATATGTAGAATACTTCTATAAACAACTCAACGAACTGCTGACCAACTACGGTGACGTATTTGAAATCTGGTTTGATGGTGCCAACGGTGGAGACGGCTGGTATGGCGGAGCAAAAGACAGCCGTACAATAGACCGTAAGACTTATTATAACTATCCGCGAGCTTACAAGATGATTGATGAGTTACAGCCACAAGCTGTTATCTTCTCGGATGGAGGTCCGGGCTGTCGTTGGGTAGGCAACGAACACGGATTTGCCGGAGCTACTAACTGGTCTTTTCTTCGTGCAGGAGAAGTTTATCCGGGCTATCCCAAGTATCGTGAACTGCAATATGGTCATGCCGATGGTAACCAATGGGTAGCTGCCGAGTGTGATGTTTCCATCCGTCCGGGATGGTTTTATCATCCGGAAGAAGACGACCGTGTGAAAACAGTAGATGAACTGACCGATTTATATTACCGCAGCGTAGGACATAACGCAACGCTATTATTAAACTTCCCGGTAGACCGTGACGGATTGATTCATCCTACTGACTCTGCCAATGCCGTAAACTTCCACCAGAATGTGCAAAAACAACTGGCACACAATCTGCTGGCAGGACTCTCTCCCAAAGCATCAGACGAACGTGGAAGAACATTCTCCGCCAAAGCTGTGACCGACGGTGATTATGATACTTATTGGGCTACCAATGACGATGTCATTTCAGCCACTATTGAATTCAATTTACCGCAGGCAGAAAAGATCAACCGTATGATGTTGCAGGAATATATTCCTCTCGGACAACGTGTCAAATCATTCGTTGTAGAATATAACCAGGCAGGCGAATGGCTCCCTGTAAAGCTCAATGAGGAGACTACCACTATCGGATATAAACGGCTCCTTCGTTTCGAAACAATCACTACGGATAAGATTCGTGTCCGCTTCACGGATTCACGGGCTTGTCTCTGTATTAATAACATTGAAGCCTACTATGCAGGAGAGACTTCCGATACATACACAGCGAAAGCTGCAGAACTGAAAAGTTACCCGTTCACTCTTGTTGGAGTAGATGTAGAGGAAGCACAGAAGGGTATGGATAAAAACAACCAGACCACCTGTTTCATCAATGGAAATACACTATTGATTGACTTGGGAGAAGAACGCACGATTACCTCATTCCACTATCTCCCCGACCAGAGTGAATACAATAAAGGGTTGATCGCGGCCTACGAAATCTCTGTAGGTATGGATAGCAATGCAGTCAACCAGGTAGTAGCCAAAGATGAATTTTCCAATATAAAGAGCAATCCGATTTTGCAATCGGTTTACTTTACTCCGGTCAAGGCTCGCTATATTCAGTTGAAAGCAACACGGATGATACATGACGGTGAACCGATGGGGTTAGCTGAAATTGGGATACAATAATAGATGATATGGTACAGAAAACAGGAATTATCGTGCAGAAGAAAAACTATACTCTCCGTACCTGGCAAACCGAAGATGCAGCATCATTAGCCCAATATCTCAATAACAAGAATATTTGGGATAACTGTCGTGACGGTCTCCCCCATCCTTATAGTCAAGAAGATGCTAACGTTTTTCTCGCTATGGTACAAGCGAAAGAAAACATTCAAGATTTCTGCATTGAGGTAAACGGAGAAGCAGTCGGAAGTATCGGTTTTGTACCCGCTACGGATGTAGAACGTTTTAGTGCAGAAGTAGGCTACTGGATTGGAGAACATTTCTGGAACCAGGGAATCGTTACTGACGCCCTGAAAGAAGCTATCAACTATTATTTCGAACACACTGATAAGGTACGTGTATTCGCAGTCGTATTTGAGCATAACTCCCCATCCATGCGGATATTAGAGAAAGTGGGATTCACGAAAGTAGGAATTATGCAAAAGGCTATTTTCAAGAATGATAATTTCACGAATGCACATTATTACGAACTTATCAAATAATCCGGAATTCATCAACAGTCTGCCGGACAATCCGGCAGACTGCCCATAAACGCTTTGTCAACCCTGAATTAAATCTATAAAAACCCTCCTCTTTTGCTCAAAAATCTTAAACCTGTGCATTTTTTACTCGGATTTCTTGTCAGAACCAAGCGTTTGAGTAAATTTGCACGCTGATAGTTAACCGGATAGTTTGGATAGCAAGATATTACTACTTGACTACTGGCTGCTAACTTGTAGAAATACTAATACTAAAATTTATAGCATGAGTTTGAAAATTGTTGTATTGGCAAAACAAGTTCCTGACACACGTAATGTTGGGAAAGATGCCATGAAAGCCGACGGGACGATTAACCGCGCGGCACTTCCCGCTATCTTCAACCCCGAAGACCTGAATGCTCTTGAGCAAGCTCTTCGACTGAAAGATACTCATCCAGGCTCTACCGTAACCATCCTGACCATGGGACCGGGACGGGCAGCCGACATTATTCGTGAAGGACTTTTCCGTGGCGCAGATAACGGTTACTTGCTGACCGACCGTGCTTTCGCTGGTGCAGATACACTGGCTACGTCTTACGCATTGGCTACTGCCATCCGCAAAATCGGTGATTGCGACGTTATCATTGGTGGTCGTCAGGCTATCGACGGTGACACGGCGCAAGTAGGTCCGCAGGTAGCAGAGAAGCTGGGATTGACGCAAATCACATACGCAGAAGAAATTCTGGAAGTGGGCGATGGTAAAATCAAGGTGAAACGTCATATCGACGGTGGTGTAGAAACTGTAGAGGGTCCGCTGCCTATCGTGATTACCGTAAACGGTTCTGCCGCTCCTTGCCGTCCGCGCAATGCGAAACTGGTTCAGAAATACAAACACGCCAAAACAGTTACCGAAAAACAACAAGGTAACCTTGATTATACCGATTTGTATGACAAGCGTGATTATTTGAATCTGGTAGAATGGAGTGTAGCCGACGTAAACGGTGACCTTGCACAATGCGGTCTGTCCGGTTCGCCGACAAAAGTGAAAGCCATCCAGAACATCGTGTTCCAGGCTAAAGAGAGCAAAACCATCAGCGGCAGCGACCGTGACGTGGAAGACCTGATTGTTGAACTATTAGCTAACCACACCATCGGATAATCATGAATAACTTATTTGTATATTGCGAAATAGAAGAAGGTAACGTTGCAGACGTTAGCCTCGAACTTCTGACCAAAGGTCGTTCGTTAGCCAACCAGTTGAACTGTCAGCTCGAAGCTGTAGTTGCCGGAAGCGGCCTCAAAGATATTGAAAAACAAATCCTTCCTTACGGAGTAGACAAACTTCACGTTTTCGACGGTGAAGGACTTTACCCTTATACATCACTTCCTCACACAGCTATCCTGGTGAACCTCTTCAAAGAAGAGCAACCGCAAATCTGTTTGATGGGTGCTACCGTTATCGGTCGTGACCTCGGTCCACGCGTTTCTTCTGCTCTGACCAGCGGATTGACTGCCGACTGTACTTCACTTGAAATCGGTGACCATGAAGACAAAAAAGAAGGTAAGACTTACAAGAACCTGTTGTACCAAATCCGTCCGGCATTCGGCGGTAACATCGTTGCTACGATTGTGAACCCGGAACACCGCCCGCAGATGGCAACCGTTCGCGAAGGTGTGATGAAGAAAGAAATCCTCTCTCCGACTTATCAGGGAGAAGTGATCCGTCACGACGTGAAAAAGTATGTAGCCGACACGGACTATGTAGTGAAAGTAATCGAACGCCATGTAGAAAAGGCAAAGAACAACCTGAAAGGTTCTCCGATCATCATAGCCGGTGGTTACGGTGTAGGTTCGAAAGAAAACTTCAACCTCCTGTTCGACCTCGCTAAAGAACTTCACGCAGAAGTAGGTGCCAGCCGTGCTGCTGTTGACGCTGGTTTCGCAGACCATGATCGCCAGATAGGTCAGACTGGTGTTACGGTTCGTCCGAAACTCTACATCGCTTGCGGTATCTCCGGACAGATTCAGCATATCGCCGGTATGCAGGAAAGTGGTATCATCATCTCCATTAACAACGATCCGGATGCTCCAATCAATACGATTGCCGATTACGTAATCAACGGAAGTATCGAAGAAGTTGTGCCGAAGATGATTAAGTATTATAAACAAAATAGCAAGTAAGGAAAGATGGCTAATTATTATACAGACATACCGGAACTCAAGTTTCACTTGAACAATCCGATGATGAAACGTATTTGCGAACTCAAAGAACGCAATTACAGAGATAAAGATGAATTCGACTACGCTCCGCTGGACTTCGAAGATGCTGTAGACTCTTACGACAAAGTATTGGAGATTACAGGAGAAATCACAGGAGAAATCATTGCTGCTAACGCAGAAGGTGTAGACGAAGAAGGTCCTCACTGTGCTAACGGTCGCGTAGAATATGCTTCCGGAACCAAACAGAACCTGGACGCTATGGTGAAAGCCGGCCTGAACGGTATGACCATGCCACGCAGATTCGGCGGTTTGAACTTCCCGATCACTCCGTACACCATGTGTGCAGAAATCGTGGCTGCTGCCGACGCCGGTTTCGGAAATATCTGGTCTTTGCAGGACTGTATCGAAACACTGTACGAATTCGGTAACGCTGACCAACACAGCCGTTTCATTCCTCGCGTATGCCAGGGCGAAACGATGTCTATGGACTTGACCGAACCGGATGCAGGTTCCGACTTACAGGCAGTTATGCTGAAAGCAACTTATAGCGAAAAAGACGGTTGCTGGTTGCTGAACGGTGTAAAACGTTTTATTACAAACGGTGATGCTGATATCCACCTCGTACTGGCACGTTCGGAAGAAGGTACAAGAGACGGTCGTGGTTTGTCTATGTTTATCTATGACAAACGTCAGGGTGGTGTGAACGTACGTCGTATCGAAAACAAACTCGGTATCCACGGTTCTCCTACTTGCGAACTGGTGTACAAGAATGCTAAAGCTGAACTTTGCGGTGACCGCAAACTCGGTTTGATTAAATACGTTATGGCTTTGATGAACGGTGCCCGTTTGGGTATTGCCGCACAGTCCGTAGGATTGAGCCAGGCTGCTTACAATGAGGGATTAGCTTATGCTAAAGACCGTAAGCAATTCGGCAAAGCAATCATCGAATTCCCGGCAGTATACGATATGCTGGCTATCATGAAAGGTAAGTTGGATGCCGGACGTGCTTTGCTGTATCAAACAGCTCGCTACGTAGATATCTACAAAGCATTGGATGATATTTCCCGCGAACGTAAACTGACTCCGGAAGAACGTCAGGAGCAGAAAAAATACGCTAAACTGGCTGACAGCTTTACTCCGCTAGCTAAGGGTATGAACTCTGAATATGCTAACCAGAACGCTTATGACTGTATCCAGATTCATGGTGGTTCAGGATTCATGATGGAATATGCTTGCCAACGCATCTATCGCGACGCACGTATCACCAGCATCTACGAAGGAACTACCCAATTGCAGACTGTAGCCGCTATCCGTTACGTGACTAATGGTTCTTACATCGCTACTATCCGCGAGTTTGAGGCCATTCCTTGTTCACCGGAAATGGAACCGCTGATGTCTCGCCTGAAGAAGATGGCTGACAAATTTGAAGCAAGCACCAACGCTGTGAAAGAAGTACAAGATCAGGAATTGCTTGACTTCACAGCTCGTAAACTGGTGGAAATGGCTGCTGATATCATCATGTGTCACTTACTGATTCAAGATGCCAGCAAGTCTTCCGAACTGTTCTCCAAATCTGCACACGTATATTTGAACTATGCAGAAGCGGAAGTAGAAAAGCATACAAACTTCATCGAAAACTTCGACAAAGAAGACTTAGCTTTCTATAAAAAGTAACAAATAATCGACTAAATCTCATAAAAGCATCCTTTCTCACGAAATGGATGCTTTTTTTATTTGTCATATTCTATTATTTTCCATTATTATTCTATACATTTGTCAGTGAGATAAGTAATTTTTTAATTGACGAATGTAGATAAAGATAGAAATATGGCACTCAAACCTTCCTATAATGACAAACTGTATTTACCAGATTTATCAAACACAGAAATCCTCATATTGGCTCTTGAAGCCTCTCAAAAACTTGAGTGGAATATCGAGCAGGTGACTTTGGAAGAAATCCGGTTTGAAGTTCCGTTCAATATGTATTCCCGTGGAGAAGCAATAACCTTTACCATAGAAAAGGGAAGTGACGGGAAAGTATCCGTTCGCAGTCAGTCCTCTTCCGTACAATTTGTTGATTATGGAAAGAATAGAAAAAATATCCAGAAGTTACGGGAAACAATGGAAGAAATAAAGGCCTCACTCACTCCGGAAGAACTAGCCCAAAGGGCCAAAGATTTCGAAGAAGAGTTCAACCGCCCGCTCACAGAAGAAGAAAAAGCCTACATAGAGGAAGAAAAGAAGAGGAACTCTTTCCTGTCTTTCTTCATTCCCCGCAAAGGATTTATAGCAACTCCCATCCTGATAGACATCAATATTCTTGTATTCATTGTAATGATTGCTTCCGGAGTGGGTATTATGTCTCCTTCCACTCTGTCACTACTGAAATGGGGAGCCGATTTCGGACCGCTGACTCTCACCGGTGACTGGTGGCGCACAGTGACTTGCAACTTCATACATATCGGAGCTTTCCATCTCCTGATGAACATGTATGCTTTCATGTATGTAGGACTTCTGTTGGAAGAACTGATAGGAGGACGCCGTATGTTCGTTTCATACCTGCTAACCGGATTATGTTCGGCTGCATTCAGCCTGTATATGCACGGCGAGACAATCAGCGCCGGAGCTTCCGGATCTATCTTCGGACTTTATGGCATATTCCTTGCGTTCCTCCTCTTTCATCGCATCGCCAAAGAACAACGAAAGGCATTGTTAACCAGCATCCTCATTTTTGTGGGGTATAATCTGGTTTACGGGATGAAAGCCGGCATTGATAATGCCGCCCATATTGGCGGGTTGTTAAGCGGGTTTGTTCTGGGAATTATATACGTGGTCGGCTACAAGTTCGAGAAACCCGATGCACAACGGACTGTCTCCATCATCGGGGAGCTTGGTATATTCTGCATATTCCTGTTCAGCTTCATGATCCTGTGCAAAAACGTTCCTCCTCTTTACCCGGAGATACGCAATGAATGGGAAAGCGGCATTGTGGAAGCCTATCTGAATGGTGAACTGGAAGAGGAAAACGAGAACAGTAATCATTCCGCTGTGAATTCTACGGACAATCTTTCCAGCAGGAAAGTTCCGGCATATACGCCTGTCGGCAATGACGATACGTGGCTATCTTATTATGATGCAACTACCAAATTCAGTTGCCAGTATCCTACCAACTGGACCAAAATAGCAGGAGCCAAAGGAATAATTGACGGTGCAGAACCTCCATTACTCATGCTGGTCAACGGAGGGAATCAATTAACGATTACCGCCCTCACCTACGACACGCAGAAGGAGTTTGAACACATGAAAGAGTTATCACTCACTCTCCCGCGAAATGCACAAGGGGAACCGTCAGAAGATTACCAACTAAGCAATGTCAACATCAACGGACTCCCCATGACAAAGATCACGAATCCCCTGCACATCGGGGCTCCTGATGAACCGGGAGAGGATGTAAAACAAATAGTGTTACATTATTTTCAAGAGAGCAAGAAACGATCTTTTGCCATTGTCATGCTTGTCTATGACGAAGAAGCTGAAACCGATCTGAATGCCATTATATCAAGTATTCAGATCACCCAATAAAGAGAATATGAGAGTATATATCCAAGTCAAACAGTTAGGAAAGCGAAAGTGCAGTATCGAAAAGATTCCTATCGATTTTCCTGTTCCACCTGTCAATGTACAGGGGTTGATCGAAGCCATCGTCAGTTGGCAAGTCTGCGAATACAATGAACGCTTGCAACAGAGCGAAGTGCTGAAATACCTCACACAGGAAGAAGTGGAAAATAAAACAGCTTCCGGCAAAGTGGGGTTTGCAGTAAACTATAACGGCAAACCTGCCGCAGAAGTCGAAGCCATCACCAATGCTTTGCAATCCTATGAGGACGGAATTTTCCGTATTTTCATGGATGATACGGAAGCCGGAGACCTATCCTCTCCCATCCAACTTAAAGAAGAATCTACCATCACCTTCATCCGGCTCGCTATGCTGTCGGGAAGATTATGGTAATCATTATCCTATAAAACACATTTAAAACGAAAAGAATCATGAGACTGATTTATAATGACGCATTAAATAAACGGATTGCTCCGTACCTGGAAAGGTTAACGAAAAAGAGAACCAGTTTAGACAAAGAGACAATGGCACTGTTGGATGTATTTATGCAATACTTCAACATGGATACTCGGTATGGTGCATACAGCGATAAATTAGAGCCTTGCATCATCTATATTATCCAAGAAGAGAAGATTAAAAGCGTTGCCAATCTTTTCGATGGTAAGTTGAACAAGCTACTCCGCTATCTATTGGGAGACGAGTACGCCCACCTGTTCCACACCTATCTGAAGCTCAAAGCACAGTGCCCGTACACTCACGGATACTCGCGCCGGTCACAACGGTCGGCAAATCCTCTTCTGCATATCGGCCACGTTATAGATGCACTGACCCAGTTTCTGAAACTGCGCGCCACCGGATTTACGGATCAAGCCATACTGAACGGAGGAAACACTCCGGAAGAAATAGAAGCATACAAGGATTCAATGAACTGCCAAAACTGGATGGCCGCCCAAATAGCAGAAGGCAACCAGACTGTCATTGAATACCTCAACAATGTACTGACCAGTGAGAATAACGCCAACCGCCTCAACCAGGGACATCTCCAGGCGATCGCAGTAAGCGGATACCGCCCCTTGCTGGAACTGGAAGGGAAGTTACTTCTGGCAGCCAAGTTACAGGAAGGTCTTCGTCAAGCTATCGTGGAAACGATGGACGAAGGTTGTCCCGAAAGTTATCTCCATCTTTTCTCGGTCATCTGCGATAACGACCTGCAACGATTTGCTTCCGTGAAACGCGGTATTGCAGTTAGTACGGGTATCGGAGAACAAGACAGCAGCGAACGTATCACCAATAAATATGTAGAACTGATCCATCGTTTTCTGAACGACCGGAAACAAGCACACAGTGCTCTTCAAAGCAAAGATACAGTCGAACTCTATCTGGCTTTATGGAGCATCGGATTCTATAATACAGAGGAGATTCAGACACTTGTGCCGGAAATTATCAAGAAAGGTGCTAAATACCAGGTACAGACATTACTTTATTTCTTACGCTGTACGCAATACTCCGGCATGAACCACCGCATCAGTAAAAATGCCTTTGAAAGATGGTATAAGGAACCGTCGGTGGTGGCGGCTATCTTACCGTTGTATCTGTCCGGTCTCTATCTTAGCCGGTACGGAGGGCACAAAGACGCCCCGTCACTCCACGACTATTTTGATAGCAAAGAAGAGGCGGTCCGCCATTATGAATATCTGAAGCAAATCTATCAGTCCATCTCTGCCAAAGAGATTTATTCTCCTTATGTATTCCCTTGGGAAAGCACAGAACTCACCCGTTCGGAAATCGTTCTCAAAATGGCATATATCACCTGGATGACTAATAATTCTGCATTGAAAGACGATCTTTGCAGCTATCTGCCCTCTCTGGATACTTATATGCGGGCAGGCTATATCGGTGTTGTATTAGCTCCACCGACCAGTCCGCTACAGGAAGAATATGTACTGCAATCACTGGGCGACCGTTCGCAAGATGTGCGTGAAGAAGCATATAAAGCATTGTCCGAGATGACCTTATCGCCCGAACAAAACCAGAAAGTAGAAGAGTTACTGCGCTTCAAATACAGCGAAATGCGTATCCATGCTATCAATCTGCTGATGAAACAGCCCAAAGAACAGCTAGCCGGCAGCATCCGCCGCTTGCTAACAGACAAGGTTGCCGAACGCCGCTTGGCAGGATTGGACATGATGAAGACCATACACAACGTAGAATTCCTGCAAGATATCTATCAGGAATTGATCCCGACAGTCAAAGAGATTCAGAAGCCGAACCCGAAAGAAAAAGTATTGATAGAATCTCTGATTGGCGATGGAACAGAAGAGAGCGTCACACAACATTATACCAAAGATAACGGTTTCGGTCTGTACGATCCGTCTCTTGAAGTCAGTCTGCCGGAAATTACCCAGGACAAAGGATTCAACGTTAAAAAAGCATTCGAATTCATCTGCTTCGGAAGGGCCAAACTCGTTTTCAAAAAACTAAGCAAATACATCGAAACCTACAAGAATGAAGAATTCAAAAATGGTTACGGAGAAGCACGTTTGGTAGGTAACAGTGTCCTGATAAACTGGAGCAACTACGGAGGATTGAGCGGACTCGGATTCCCGGAATTGTGGAAAGCCTTCTACGAAGAAGAAATAGGAAGCTACGACAAATTGCTGATGATGAGTTTCATGCTTGCATCGACAGGTACCGCTAAAGACGAAGACGACTCCGACGAGGAAGATGAAGAAGACATCAAGGCAGACCAGAAATCAAGTAATACTTTTGAGCCGCTTGTCAACCGGATGTATGCCGGCATTACTTACCGCGGATTGCAGAAAGACCTCCGCAAGATGCCGTACTATGAACAGATGAGTGACATCATCGAAGCACTGGCATACGAGTACAAAGATGAAGCCGTCTATCAACAACTGGCCGTCAATATGCTGCTCCAACTATTGCCTTTGCTAAATACCAAAAACATCTTCCGCCAGTACACCAGTAAACATGCATGGCTCCGGGACAAACTGGAATACGGAGAAAAACAGGTCGTTTATCCGATACATAACAACAAATTCGTGAACTTCTGGCTCGAAATGCCTCAAAAGCCCATGAATGATGATCTCTTTATCCGCTATTTCACAGTGCGCTATCAGCTTTATAAGCTCACCAACTACATGGAGCACACACCCGAACTGGAAGAAACGGACTCTTATCTCCATGCCACGGACTTCGCCCGTGCCTGGATGCTGGGAATCATCCCGACAGAGGAAGTATACCGTGAAATGATGGGACGCATCAGCTCTCCCAGCCAGATCAAAGCAATCACCATGGTGTTGAACGACAACGTTCGTTTCAACAAGGAAAAAGAAAGATACGCCGATATCAAAAACATCGACTTCTCCCTCTTCCGTTCCCTCGCCCAAAAGGTGGTAGACCGGATTCTTGAAATCGAATTAAAACGTGGAGACTCAGAGACACAAGTCACCTCCCTTGCAGAAGAACTAAGCTACGTCTATGGAGCTGAAACATTTATCCGTATTCTGCAAGCATTCGGCAAAGATACTTTCATACGTGACAGTTACAACTGGGGCAGCACCAAACGGGGTGTATTGAGCAGTCTGCTCCATGCTTGTCATCCCCTGCCTACGGACACCAGCGAGAATCTGAAGAAACTGGCGAAGCAAGCCGAAATCAGCGACGAGCGACTGGTAGAAGCCGCCATGTTCGCCCCACAATGGATTGAACTGACCGAAAAGGCAATAGGCTGGAAAGGACTGACAAGTGCAGCCTATTATTTCCACGCCCACACCAATGAAACGTGTGACGACAAGAAGAAAGCGATTATCGCCCGCTACACCCCCATCGACGTAGATGACCTGCGGGAAGGTGCTTTTGACATCGACTGGTTCAAGGATGCATTTAAGACAATTGGCAAGCAACGCTTCGAAGTGGTCTACAATGCCGCCAAATATATTTCATGCAGCAACAGCCATACCCGTGCCCGTAAGTTTGCCGATGCTACCAACGGTGCAGTGAAGGCGGCAGATATAAAGAAAGAAATAATAGCCAAGCGCAACAAAGACTTATTGATGAGCTACGGCCTCATCCCATTGGGACGGAAGCCGGATAAAGAACTGCTGGATCGTTATCAATACCTGCAAAAGTTCCTGAAAGAGAGCAAGGAATTCGGTGCTCAAAGACAGGAAAGCGAAAAGAAAGCGGTAAACATCGCCCTGCAAAACTTGGCACGCAACTCCGGCTACGGAGACGTTACCCGCCTGACCTGGAGCATGGAAACCGAACTGATTAAAGAACTTCTTCCCTACCTGTCCCCCAAAGAGATAGACGGCGTAGAAGTGTATGTACAAATCAACGAGGAAGGCAAATCGGAGATTAAGCAAATCAAAGACGGCAAAGAGCTCAACAGCATGCCTGCCAAGCTGAAAAAGCATCCGTATATAGAAGAACTGAAAGCAGTACACAAAAAGCTGAAAGACCAGTACACCCGTTCGCGCATCATGCTGGAACAGGCGATGGAAGACTGCACCCATTTTGAAGAAAACGAATTGCGCAAGCTGATGCAGAATCCTGTTATCTGGCCATTACTGAAACATCTCGTCTTTATCTGCAACGGACAGACGGGCTTCTACACCGATGGATTGCTGATTACAGTGAATGCCGTTTGCCTCCCGTTAAAACCGAAAGACGAGTTACGCATCGCGCATCCCACAGACCTGTATACAAGAGGAGACTGGCATGCTTATCAAAAATTCCTGTTCGATAAATCAATCCGCCAACCTTTCAAACAGGTATTCCGCGAACTTTACGTTCCGACTCCGGAAGAAGTAGAAGCCACTCAATCCCGCCGCTATGCCGGCAATCAGATTCAACCGCAGAAAACGGTTGCCGTACTGAAAGGACGCCGTTGGGTAGCCGATTATGAAGACGGCCTTCAAAAGATATATTACAAAGAGAATATCATCGCCACCATCTATGCCATGGCAGACTGGTTCTCTCCTGCCGACATCGAAGCTCCGACATTGGAATATGTCTGCTTCCATAGCCGCAAAGACTACAAGTTGATGAAAATCTCGGAGATTCCTCCTGTCATCTTCTCCGAAGTAATGAGAGACGTAGACCTGGCAGTAAGCGTAGCTCATGCCGGAAGCGTTGACCCGGAAACCAGCCACTCTACCATCGAGATGCGCAGCGTACTGGTGGAACTGACGATGCCGTTGTTTCATTTCAAGAACGTGACAATAAAAGGAAGTTTTGCTCACATCGAAGGTAAACTGGGTAAGTACAATATTCATCTGGGCAGCGGTGTGATCCATCAGGAGGGTGGTGCACAGATAGCCGTTCTTCCGGTACATTCGCAAAATCGCGGACGCCTGTTCCTGCCTTTCGTAGATGAAGATCCGAAGACTGCCGAGATACTGACTAAGATTATCTTCTTTGCAGAAGACGATAAGATAAAAGATCCGAGCATCCTGAACCAAATCAAATAGTAAAGAGATGGCAGAAAATTTAATCATCCACACAGGGAGCAAGGAAGAAAAGTATCGGGAGTTACTTCCGCAACTGCATGCTTTGGTAAGTACGGAAGCAGATCTCATTGCCAATCTTGCCAACATGGCAGCAGCCTTAAAGCAGACTTTCGGTTTCTTCTGGGTAGGCTTTTACCTTGTGAAAGAGGAAGAACTCGTACTGGGTCCGTTTCAAGGCCCCATTGCCTGCACTCGCATCCGCTTTGGCAGAGGAGTTTGCGGAACCGCTTGGAAAGAAGCCCGTACACTGATTGTTCCTGATGTAGAGCAGTTTCCCGGACACATAGCCTGTAGTTCGGACTCGAAATCGGAAATAGTAGTACCGATCCTCAAGCAGGGGAAAGTTGTCGGGGTGCTGGATATCGACAGTGATACATTGGATAGCTTCGACACTATCGACGCACGCTATCTGGAAGAGATTTGCACGTATATTGTATTATAAAATAACGGCATAAACATCCTGAAAAAACGGAGGCTCTGATTGAATGAATCAGAGCCTCCGTTTACTATAAATAGAGCCTCTGTTCGAATCAAACAGAGGCTCTATTTTTTTACCAGTCCATATCTTCTATTTCCCGTTCCCGGTACAGCAAAAGTTGTTTGCGAAGCGAACGCATTTCGTGCCTCATATCTTCCATCCTTTCCAGCAAATGATGAATGGCATCGATACCTTCCATGTTGATGGACAAGTCATAGTACATTCTGCTATAACGTTCCACGTTCGGGAGTTCCGACAAAAGCAGATAATGCTCGCCGCCTTCGGTATGCACGTTAATCAAACCGCCCTCTTCCAACATTTCGATGAATGAAGGCTCAATATGACATTTGTGACAGTATTCACTGACAATTATTAATTCGGTCTGCATAGTACTCATTCATTTTAGTTCATACTCTGTAATTGACGGAACAACTCTTTCTGTTTGTCGGTCAAGTTCGTAGGAATCTTGACAGAATAGGTCACAATCAAGTCACCGAATTGTCCTTCCTTCTTATAAACCGGGAATCCTTTACCTTTCAGACGGACTTTCGTACCGTTCTGCGTTTCCGGTTTTATCTTCAGTTTCACTTTACCGTCCAGCGTGTCGACTACTTTCTCGCCTCCCAATACGGCAGAGTAAAGATCTACCTCCACATCTACGTACAGATCGTCGCCCAGGCGTTTGAACACCGGGTCTTCGGCTATAACGAACGTAATGTACAAGTCGCCCGCAGGTCCTCCGTTGACACCTTCGGCTCCGTAGCCTTTCAGTTTAATAACCTGTCCGTCGGCTACACCGGCAGGGATGGTGATACGCACCTGTTTACCATTTACAGTCAATATCTGCTTATGCGTTTGAGCAGCATCACGAAGGGAAAGATGAAGTTCGGCATTAAAGTCCTGTCCGCGGAATCCCGCAGAGCCTTGTCCTCTTCCTCCCCGATGTCCGAACATTGATTCGAAGAAATCGGAAAATCCACTAGCGTTGCCACCGGAAAATCCTTCTCCATCGGAACTATACCAATAGGTTCCGTTACCGTCGGAAAAACCCTGACCCGCACCGCCGAATCCACCGAAACCTCCTGCACCGCCAAAGCCTCCGGCTTGTTGCTGTGCACGTTTCTGCGCTTCGAATTCATCGGCATGCTTCCAATGTTCTCCGTACTCATCATACTTTTTACGTTTCTCGGGATCACTTAGTACTTCATTGGCTTCATTGATTTCCTGAAACTTATCCTTTGCACTCGGGTCATTAGGATTCAAGTCAGGATGATACTTTCGGGCCAACTTACGAAAAGCCTTTTTGATATCATTCTGCGAAGCACTTTTGTCTACTCCAAGAATCTTGTAATAATCTATATAGGCCATGTTTTATGAATTTAATCGTTCATACATCATACGGCAAATAACACACCAATCCTGCTTTTGGATGCAAAAATTAACAAGGATTAATACCTAATACTTAATACTTGATATTCCTCTTTTCCAGCATCTGGAAGTCTTGCTTCTTCATGCCCAAATCATCCAACGGACGGGGTTCATTGTGATCGTTCAGATAAGCCCTCGGTTTTAGGACGTAGTGCGGAGCCGTCACAGCCTGCGAATCATCCCGGTAAGGAGTTTCTATTCCGCCTAAAGACAGCATGGTCGGGAAGAAAGAGCTGCTGGAAGAAACATTCTTATCCTTATTTTCAATAGCGGTATTCCAACGTTCGGGATACGTTTCGCGGTAGTCATCGGACATCCAAATCAGGAATGGCACATGAAGCTGATAATAAGAAGGTACGGGAGAAGCGTGGAGGAACAGATGACGGGAATCGTCGAAAATGTCCTCTCCATGATCGGAAGTGTAGAGCATGGCGGCATCTACCTGCTGTTTTTCCAACATACGGATAAGTCGTGACAGAAAATCATCCGTGTAACGGATAGAGTTGTCATAGGCATTCACCAGGTTATCCCGGTATTTTCTCTCTGCTTCCATCGGATAATCGGGCGTAAAGAAAGCATCTTTCGACGGGTAACGTTCGCGATAGTTAAAGTGGGAACCGTAGGTATGAAGTACGATGAATTGTTTCGTTGCACCTTTCGCCAGTTCCTGCTCCACCAATTTCAGAAGTTCGTCGTCAGAAGGATTGTAGGTAGAGCTGACCGAATCTTCTTTTATAAAATCGTACGTATCGGCTTCCATTCCGAAGAAGTCGATAAACGAATGGTTGTAACGTTGGTTGGAGAAAAAAGCCGTCCGGAATCCTGCCTCTTTGAAAGCGGTGATGATTCCTTTTTGATGATAGATAGAGTCGTAGTTGCAGGCAGTAGCATCCGACATCAGCATGGGGACACTTTTATGTGTCGTATTCGACTCTGTCAACACTTTTGGGAAAGCAATCAGACCCGTTTGCCGGGATAAGAGCGGGTTCGTTTCACGTTCGTAACCATACAATTGCCAGTTTAGGGCACGGGAGGTTTCTCCTACGACCATTACATATACTTCCCGCTTTCCCTCCGGATGAGTAGGCCGGGCATGGAAAGTAAAATCTTTGGATGTACGGTGATAATCCTGCGTCAGGGCGGTTCTTTGGAAAGCAAGACCTACGTTGTAGCATACGTTTAGCGGGTATAAATCAGATTTCAACTCATATCCCGAATCCTGCACATAGGCTCCGACAAGACTAAGGAGGGAGATTCCAAAGACCAGGAAGGCTCTCTTCCGTTCCCTGCGAATGAACTCTACCGTAAGTTTCCGTTTACGTATAATTGAAATCGTCCCTAATATCAGGGCAGGTACATAGAGTATGATTACAGCAATAATGGCAGGTGTGAGATTATCGAGCAGTTCCAATGCCTCACTCGAATTGGTGGTGACCAGATTCAGAAACATATCGACAGCGATAATGGACTGGCCGAATAAATAAAGCAACACGATCTGAAAGGCTCCGAAGAACAGGAACAGGAATAAAATCCAAAGCATCTTGCCGCAATTCCTCGACAAAGTCATCAACAGGTAATAGCAACCGAAAGGTAACAACACATTGGCGACTTTTGCCATAAATGATAAAGGCTCTGTAAAACAGAGTACTATATTAGGTACTATCAAGATAAACAGGAACAGATAAAACAGATGTTCCTGATTCTCCAACCAATTCTTTATATTCTTAAAAAGCTTCATTGATGTTAAAAATAAATCCGGTCTGGTGTTTGCCAAACCCTAAATCCAAACGTACATTTACTCTCTTCTTAAACTCCCAACGATAACCGAAGCCATAGTTAGGCAGAATGTGTTTCGGGGTGAACTCGGAGAGTCGTGGAAAAATCGTTCCCGCGCCTGCCCATACAGCCACTCCATTCCGCTTCCAGACGTGTTGGCGGAGTTCTATCTGTGCATCCATAGCACACTTGTCCCGATAGCGTCCTTCGTAATATCCACGCATGGAGTAAGAGCTTCCCAGCGTTGCCATCAAGCCCCAGGGGGTATCTCCATAAGTAAGCAATGTGTGGAATTGCCCTGCCAGTACTCCCCCCTTCCATATCGGTTGATAATAGCTGGTAGTGAGTTCTGTGCTGCTAAACGCATATTTATTACCGAGAAAAGCCGGACTGAACCTTTGGTCTATCCGCAAGTAATAGCCATGATATGCATTGGTCAGGAAGTCACGAGAATCATAAAGGAGGGAAAGTCCCAGACTGGTATTGGTGGTTCGCGCGGCCATTCCTTCCCATAGTTCCGGTTTCTCAAAATTCCGCCCGTCGATATAATCGAATACGGCCATCGGTCCGATGTAGAAGTTCTTTGCCAGCCGAAACATAAAATCGACTTTCACCTGTGCCTGAAAACGTTTATAATCACTTTCGTTATCAGAGTTCGCTCCATTGTCATATCCCCGACCCCAATACAGGCTGGGGAAAGAATAGAAATACAGATTGTAATTCAACCGGTATTTATCTTGCGGGAACAGATGGTTTCCACGGACTCCCAACAGATAGAAGCCGACCGTCGACACATCTCCGTAAAGAGAGACATTGGAAGGAGGAAGAAGCGAATCAATCCGATCGGTGCGATATAATCCGGCTGCCACCAGTCCGAGTCCGAACTTGGTATCACTGGAATAGTGAGGGCCGCCTATCACACTGAAATCAAACTTTTTATTCTTTTTTTCCTTATTGGCGTCATTGAAGTAATCAAGAAACTTCTTAAAAAAGCTGCGCTTGGCCGGAACAGAATCTTCAATGGGTACAGGTATAGAATCCTCCGGCAGTTCAATTTTAGTAGAATGCAGCTGCGCGCCCAATGGGGTTTGTGTCAATAACAAAATCGCGAATATGATTAGCCTGTTCTGTCTAGTATTCATAATCATAAGAAGTAGAAAACTTTGCGGACAAAGTTAGTTTCAAACTTCTTATAAAAACAGATATTCAGGCGTTTTTGTTGTTCCGGATTTCCTTTTTAACGTTTTAAAAGTCTTATAAACTCGTCTACATCCTCCTCTGTGGTATCAAAAGAAGTTACCAGACGGATTTCATTCTTCTCTTCGTTCCAAAAATAAAAGAAGTAAGACTCCAGCATCCGGTCGATAACCGGGCGGGGCATGGTGAGGAATAACTGGTTACTTTCGGCTCTTTGAGTGAAAGTTACTTCGGGCAGTTTCTTCAATTCAGCGTAAAGTTTGGTAGCCATTGCATTGGCATGGTTGGCATTCTTCAGCCAGAGGTCGTCTGTGAGGTATGCCGTAAACTGGCAAGAGAGGTAACGCATCTTCGACGCTAGTTGGGCGGATTGTTTACGAATGAAGCGGGCTTCCGATTGCAAGTCTTTATTAAATACAATCACGCACTCTCCCATCATCAGTCCGTTCTTCGTTCCGCCAAAACTAAGAATATCGACTCCGCAGTCTACTGTCAGTTCTTTTAAGGAAAGATTCAAAGCGGCACAGGCGTTGGCTATTCTGGCTCCATCCATGTGTACATACATACCATTCAGATGGGCAAAGTCAGTCAGACGTTTTAACTCTTCGGGAGTATAGATGGTGCCAAGTTCGGTACATTGGGAAATATAGAGAGCTCTGGGTTGCGAATGGTGCTGATCGCCGAAACCATGCAGATAGGGTTGCATCAATTCCGGGGTAAGCTTACCGTCGGGAGTAGCAATCGGACGAATCTGACAACCTGTCATTTTCACAGGAGAGCCGCATTCATCTACATAGATATGAGCCGTTTCCGCACAAAAGATAGAATGATACGGACGGGTCATCAGCTGCAATGCTACCACGTTGCTACCTGTTCCGTTAAATACAAACAAGGGGACACAGTTGGGCGTAAAGGTTTCCTTTATTTTCGCTACGGCTTCTTCTGTCCATTTATCATCGCCATATCCTAAAGAATGGTCTATATTAGCCCGGTTCAATGCTTCCATTACCAACGGATGCACACCGGAATTATTGTCGGAGGCAAAATTTCTCATTGTTTCTTACATTTTAATTCGTGATGCAAAGTAACAGAATTATTTCCGGAAATCCATTGAAAGGAAGATACATAAAGCAGAAAAAGGATAAAAAACGAGAATCTCCGAAGTGCTGACTATGCTGTCATCCCTCCGGAGATTCTTCTGTTCTCGTTAAAGTGCCAAACTCTTTCAGCCAATATAAACATTCACACAGAGATAAACATAGAGTTCTTCATCGCACTGATCGAACTCAATCTTGCTCTCTCTTGACAACCACCCCAAAGCGGCACCCAGCTCTTTATCTTTCAGCCCGGATTTTCTCTTCAAAAGTCCATAGCTCCACTTCTCATTATTGCTAAGCAGTTGCCAAACCTTACCGGCATTCACACCGATTTCATTTCTGTTCATTTTTCTAGAGTAATTAAGAGGTTTAATACATTAGGTTAAGATTTCGCCTATAAAGATAACAAAAGGATATTGCAATTGTTTATACATCTTTACTAAAAAGTTGTTACAGAATTAATTTTAACATAAAAGTGGTGATGTGTCCCGACACAAAGGCGTTATTAGCATATGTTAAATCAGAACTTTTCTTTGCAGCCATCTGTTATTACATAAAATCAATCCTAAACCAATTACAGCTATGGCAAAAAAAATAGCAGAACAGTTGATAGATACTCTGGTAAAATCCGGAGTTGAACGCATCTACGCCGTAACAGGCGACAGTCTGAATGAAGTAAACGAAGCAGTCAGAAAAAACGATCAAATAAAATGGATACATGTGCGCCACGAAGAAACAGGGGCGTATGCCGCTGCGGCAGAAGCACAACTGACCGGTCGCCCGGGATGCTGCGCGGGAAGTAGCGGGCCGGGACATGTTCATCTGATTAACGGCTTGTATGACGCACACCGATCCGGCGCACCGGTAATCGCCATCGCCTCTACAATTCCTACCGGAGAGTTTGGTACGGAATATTTTCAGGAGACGAATACCATCAAACTTTTTAACGATTGCAGTTATTATAATGAAGTAGCCACTACTCCCACACAATTTCCACGTATGCTCCAGTCGGCCATACAAACGGCTGTCACCCGCAAAGGGGTGTCCGTCATCGGACTTCCGGGTGACTTGGCAAAGGCTTCTGCCGTTACCGTCGACTCGTCGGTTATCAACTATCCTGCCCCACCGGAAGTTTGTCCGTCGGAAGAAGATCTGGCTCAATTAGCTGACATGTTGAACAAACATACACGTATCACTCTTTTCTGCGGCATCGGTTGCCGGGGAGCTCACGAGGAAGTGATCGCGCTTTCCGAGAAGCTGAATGCTCCGGTTGTATATACTTTCAAAGGAAAGATGGAGGTGCAATATGAAAATCCGTATGAAGTGGGTATGACCGGATTGCTGGGAATGCCGTCGGGCTATTACAGTATGCATGAAGCCGAAGTGCTTCTCATGCTCGGCACTGACTTTCCATATTCCGCTTTCTTGCCGGATGACATCAAGATAGCACAGATTGACATAAAGCCCGAACGTCTGGGACGTCGTGCAAAGGTTGATATCGGACTTTGCGGTGATGTTAAACTGAGCATCCAAAGTTTATTGCGTATGCTGAATCCGAAGACGGATGATTCGTTCCTGTTGAAACAACTCAAAAGATATGAAGGAGTAAAGAAGGATCTGGCTGCTTACACGGAAGATAAAGGCGATGTAAATAAGATTCATCCCGAATATGTGATGTCTGAAATAGACAAACTAAGTTCGGACGATGCTGTGTTCACAGTAGATACGGGAATGACTTGTGTATGGGGAGCGCGTTATCTGCAAGCAACAGGCAAACGCCACATGCTGGGTTCTTTCAATCATGGTTCTATGGCAAATGCTTTGCCGCAAGCCATCGGTGCCGCACTAGCCTATCCTGATCGTCAGGTAGTGGCACTTTGCGGAGACGGCGGATTGTCTATGACTTTAGGAGATTTGGAAACAGTTGTCCAATATAAGTTGCCGATCAAAATCATCGTATTCAACAACCGCTCACTGGGAATGGTGAAGTTGGAAATGGAAGTGGACGGACTGCCGGACTGGCAAACAAATATGCTGAATCCCGACTTTGCCCAAGTGGCTGAAGCGATGGGAATGGCAGGGTTTAATGTCAGCGATCCGGAAGAGGTGTTGACTACCTTACTTAATGCATTCGAACTGGATGGTCCGGTACTTGTCAATATCATGACTGATCCGAATGCACTGGCCATGCCTCCGAAAATTGAATTCGGACAAATGGTGGGTTTTGCACAATCAATGTATAAATTGTTAATCAACGGTCGCTCACAAGAAGTAATTGATACCATCAATTCTAACTTTAAGCATATACGGGAGGTATTTTAAGTTATTCTCTTTTTAAGATCTTCAATACCTCTCCCAAAGTATGACTTACTATTATTGCTAATCGCAATAAGGTAAGTCATACCTTTTTATAGTCTATTTTATAGTCTATCTTGAAGTGGAAATCATTTTATTTTCTTATGTTTGCAATTATCAAAAAGTAAAAACACATGGAAAAGCCCGACTTTTCGCCTTTATCCCGACAAGCTCTACATGCAGATAAAAAACAGTGGAATCAATTCCTTTCTATTTTTTTATTGGCAGTGGGTGTTGGCTTTACAGTGGCAGGCATCGTCTTCTTTTTTGCCTATAACTGGGATGAACTACCTAAATTTGCAAAATTAGGAATGGTAGAAGTATTATTAGTAGCCTCTGTCCTGCTCGCTACATTTACCCGTTGGAGTAAGCTCGTCAAACAAATTCTCCTCACCGGAGCTACATTTCTGATAGGTACGCTTTTCGCTGTCTTCGGACAAATTTACCAAACAGGGGCCGATGCTTACGATCTCTTTCTGGGATGGACTCTTTTCACCATTCTCTGGGCGATTGCTATCCGCTTCGCTCCGTTATGGCTGACGTTCATCGGATTACTTTGTACTACGATATGGCTGTATAATATACAAATTGCCGGCTATGGCTCTTGGGAAATAACTCTATTGGGCAATGCAGTAACCTGGATATGTGCCGTGGCAACTATTATTACGGAATGGATGAGTGCAAAAGGTCATTTGAACAGAAACAATCGTTGGTTTGTCAGTCTTCTTTCGTTGGCTACCATTCTACACACCAGCTTTCTGTTAATGGCGGCCATCTGTGATGATTATACCATATTATCTGTTCCTCTCATAACTACTGTCCTTCTATTCGCAGCGGGACTTTGGTACGGATGGAGAGAAAAGAGTCTGTTCTATCTGGCTATCATTCCTTTTGCCACATTAATGATTTTATTGACTACATTCATATCTAAAAGTGATCTTAGGCATGTTCAGATATTTTTCTATGGAGGAATCATTGTCATCACCGGAACAACTTTACTCATTTACATCATTCTTCATCTAAAAAAGCAATGGTATGGCACAGAAGCATAACCTCACTATTCAAGTCGTATCCATTATCGGGGGAATCCTGACGGCTATTTTCTTTCTGGGATTTCTGGCACTTGCCAGAATCATTCAATCAGAGATTTCCAGTCTGATTATAGGAACTTTGTTAATCATTACTACGTTAATAATCAGCCGCGTCGTTATCCGGCCTTTTCTGGATGCAATGAACATCACTTTATATATAGCAGGATGCGTATTGGCAGGCTTTGGCATGAGTGCTAATATTCATGCCCTCTTCTTTATACTTATAATAATCAGTATACTCACTTTCTTTTTATCAAGAGGATTCATTCTCCCCTTTCTTTCAGTCATCCTGTTTAATATATCTTTATTTGGAGAAGTTGCCTATGTCTTTTCTTCATTTTATCCCCTGCAAATAGCAGTAATCCCTATCCTCGGAGCATTTCTATTTATCAATGCTTTCGAAAAGCTGTTTGAGGGTACAGAGACGAAAAATTACTTTTCCAAATACAGACCATTTCATGCCGGTTTATTTGTATCCAGTATCGTATCACTGGGAGGATTATCAATCAGCTACCTGGTATCGGAAACAAATAGCTGGCTCGTATCGGGCATATTGTCCGTTTATATATGGGTAGGACTTCTCATCATGATTCAACAAATCATACAGGTCATGAAAGGGGATAATCCTGTGAATCAGGTTGGTATCTATATTCTTTGTATTATCATTTGTCTGCCTACCGTATTTGCTCCTTATTTATCCGGTAGTTTGCTACTGATTTTAATATGTTTTCATTATGGTTATAGAGCAGAGTGTGCCGCTGCACTCCTTCTCTTTATCTATGCCGTTTCCAAATACTATTATGATTTGAATTTGAGCCTGCTCACCAAATCCATTACGCTTTTCTTCATCGGAATTGCATGTATTGCAGCCTGGTATTTCTTCACTCAAAAAAGAACAAGACATGAAAAAATATAGCCGAATATTGATTATCGTAAACCTGATATTGTTACTAGGGTATTTCAACTGGTCGGTTTATAAGAAAGAGCAAATCTTGAAAGACGGACGGTTGGTTTTGTTACAGTTAGTTCCTGTCGATCCCCGCTCTCTTATGCAAGGAGACTATATGAGACTTAACTACCAGGAAGCCTCATCAGCTCCGGTAGACGAACAAACTGCCAAACGCGGTTATGCCGTACTTCGAACTGACAGTAATCAGGTAGGAGAAATAGTGCGACTGCAAAACGCTTTAGAACCTGTAAACAGTGATGAACTGGTCATCAAATATAAAATAGTACATTACCGGCTCTTCCTCGGTGCCGAATCTTTCTTCTTCGAAGAAGGACAGGATACTCTTTATCAAAAAGCCATGTATGGCGGACTGAAAGTGAATGATAAAGGACAAAACTTACTTGTAGGACTGTATGATAAGGACTTTCATCGTATTCAATCTGATAAATAAATAATAATGAGAAAGCCCGGACTTTCACAAGCCCGGGCTTTCCATACTCTCAAAACATCTCCTTAATCTATAGGGAAATAAGGGACTAGCAAATTGGTTCTAGTGCAAATAAGGAGATGTTATGAAATAAAGAAAAGGGATACCTGTGGGAAATAAGGGAGGTATCCCTTTCTATAAGAAGAACAGAATGGAAGGATTGACTTTCACAAGCCAAATCCTTCACTCTGTTTCTTCTCGGCGTATTCTTCACACAAAGTGAAGAAGGGTTTGATTTTTCTGAATTTGAAGTAGCTTCAACTGTAATACAGTCCTTTGCTTATTGAAGCATTAGAAAGTTTGAAGCTCTCCTATTTTTCTTCTTATTCTGCCGGAATGGTTACAGTAATTGTATTCTTTCCTTCATAATTCTTGATTGTACCCCACTTAGATGTAGCTTTTACTTCTACAGTATAAGTTACAGCTTCGTAGAAATGGTGAGATTTACCTTCCGATGTAAAAGTCACCTTTCCTGTAGAAGCATCAAGAGACAGATAAGTTGACGCAGCTGCTTCTTTGAATGCAAAAGTAGGAGCTACCAGACCATAGATATCAAGAGGATTAGTAACTGAACTTGCAAATCCATTGTTTCCTGTTCCTGCTATCACAGCACCGTCCTTCCACATAGTCTTACCAGCTAAATCATTCCAAGCAAAGCCTGTTGAAACATTATATTCTACTGATTTATTAGATAAAGAAAGAGCCGTTGCAGTCGGAGCAACCCAAGTTCCACTAATATCTTTCACTTCAACAATACCTTCAATCGTATCCTCTACTTTACCATTATAGCTAGCTTTAATAGTAAACTTAACTACAGCAGGTACAGTTTTACCGCCAACAGTCATTTTACCAGTATAGCGGTCTTTATCAAACGTAAACTTAGCATTGTTTTCATCATAGCTAACACCAGCAATACTATTTTCTGTAATGTTAGTAGTGATTACGAAAGTACCACCCTTAGCCAAAACAGCAGCCTTAACAGCATCAAAGTTGGAGAATATAGTAGCAAGCTTAAATTCGGAAGTAATAGCAGTAGCCGCTGTCTCTGAATCTTTTGTCGGAGTAAAGCCTGTACGAGTTTGATCTGAAGACCACATTTCTGATACTCTAGCCAATTTAGCCAAAGTGATAGACTTAATCTTAACTGGGACAGTTACAGTAAGTGTATAGCCATCTCCTTCGAACTTAGCTGTTGCGGTATAATCACCAGCAGCTGTATTTTTAGGAATGATTAAAGTCAAGGCATTATTTATACCCTTTTCTAAGCGTACACCTGATACAGGAAGAGTTTCAGCCAAGCTCAAACTTTCATAAGCTGATGGACGGATATTCACTGCCGGATCGTTATAAATGTCAGCAACATTTAAAACTACTCTCTCCTCTGCAGCAGCTGCAGCTTCATTAGTCCAGTCACGTTCTACCGAAGCATACACATGTGTAAGTCCATCAATAGTACGTGTTACTTTTACAGTTCCTAACTTTTTAGGATTATTAGAACTAGTTTCCAAATAGAAACCTGGAGCTGTTACTTTAGCCATAACATCAGCAGTTTTGTCCAAAGAAGCAATCAGACCGGATGTTTTTAGACTAACGCTACCTGCAGTAGAAACTTCAAATAGATTTGCATCTGTTCCAGTCAAGCTATAAGTCGTCGCAAAGATATTCTCTACATTCAGTTCTTCTAATGTTTTTGTAAATGCTGTGCTTCCACTTGCAGTTGTTGTATATGAAACTGTCAAAGCTCCAACCCCAGAATAGTCAACCGGTTGGGGGGCATCATAGATAATCTCGCCTGCTTTCTCTGTTGCTACCTCATAATAGGCAGTCTTCAGATAATAACTAGACTGTATCACTGCGATATAATCAGAATTAATATTTGTCGGAGTCAATCCTTCTTTACCTTCCATATCTTTTGTGCTTACAATATTCAAAGATATCGCATGGCTCTTTTCGCTTGAAGTTGTTAATGATACTGTAAGAACACCAGCTTCACAGTTCTTCACTTCTACGGCAAACGGTTCAGCAGCACGAGTCCAGTTACGTTCTTCAGCATTTAACTTGATTTCGTAGTTCTTATTGAAATCCTCCAATGTCATAGCAGCAGAAGCCGGAGAAATACGAAATTGCAATTCTTTTGCATCCGCACTCTTCGCAGCAACAACATAAGAAGATGAGGTTGAAGTTTTCTTAGCATACAAAGTATAGAAATCTACGCTACGATCTATGCTTGTAGGAATATATACTACACTCTGAATCATACCTTTAATAGCAACACCCAGTTTTGCAAGGTCATCTTCTAACGTATCTATACGGCTATTTACAGTCGTCAGTTCTGCTGAAACAATCGCCTTGACTTTTTCACTGAATTCTGCGCTTGCATAAAGACCGGAAAGAGTCGTTTTAAGAGATTTCACCTCTGCAATAACGGCTTCTACACTTTCGAAACCATTTTCTACCGCTTTATCTTCCAATGCTGTTTGATAGTCTTCCAGCGCAGTCAGTTTAGCAAGGATACCAGTTTTATCAGCATTAATAGCAGCATACAATTCTTTAATAACATCTGCTACAGTTGCATCCTCTCCGGCAAGAGCAGCAACTTCCTTCATACTGCCAAAGTCTGCAAGAACCTTTGTTTGAATAGCATCATTTATTGCAGCGGCAATCTCCCCATCTTCTCCCAAAGCTGTGGCAATTTCATCACTGATAAGTCCTGACAGTTTTGCAGATTCAACGTAGTTCTTCAGCTCTTCTTTTGTAGCAAAATTGACTTTTAAACCATCCAATTCCTCTTTAAGGTCTTCCAACTTTACAATTCTTGCTGTCAAACCATCAATATCAGACTTTTGAAGTTTCTTCAGTGCTTCTAAGTCATTCTTAGCTGTTGCCAAGTCTTTTGTCAGCTGGTCGACTGTTGCCTTATCAGCAGTCTTTGACAATTTGTCCTCCAAATCAGTAATTTTCAGACCCAAATCTTTAATTTGAGAATCCTTATTCTCCAATTTTGTCTTTAAATCAGCCAACTGACTTTCCAAAGCACTTTTAGCCGCATTAATGGCAGTTTGCATGTCTCCCACGCTTACAGGATTGTTTGACTTGATCTGGTCAATTTGTTCCTGTACACTTTTTATGTCATCATCATAGTCCTTACAACCTACATAGGTGACAGTAGAAAGTGCCAACGCCCCGAAGAACATCACTTTTACAAATTTTCTTTTCATAACTACTTAAAAATTACATTAATAATATATTATTAAACACTAAGTTTCAATAATAGCATGCCCGTTACTCTGTAGGTAACAGAGAAACCTTTGTGCCTGCTCTTCTGGAGTAGTCAATACTGAAAAATGATACCAAATGTGATGAAACTTTTTTACCCCTGCTTCTGAAAGGCAGTAGAGGGGAAGGAAATCTTTTGCAAAATTTAGAAGTTAACAAAGCCCTAATACAAAGAATCCGCGTGTTTTATTTGTTCTAGTTCTACTTTTGAATGCTTTATTAGAAAAAATGTGTGATTTCGTTTGGTTGTTTTAAGAAATATGCTCATATTTGCACCGATATTCATTCCCGTTACCTACAGAGTAACAGAATAATTTTCAGGCACTTACACCTGTCACAGAACGCTTCACAAAATCAAGAACTTGCTTATTTGCTTCATCGATTTTCTTATTCCTGAAAGGTTTCAGATAGGTTTCAGTGACGGTGATAGACGAATGTCCCATCGCTTCAGAAATAATACCCGGATGAATTTCACAATAATAAGCCGTCGTAGCCCAGGTATGACGGGCGGTGTACGAACTAAGTTTATCTCCCAATCCGAGCAATTCACCCAATAACATCAGCTGCTGGTTAAAGCTGCGTAATGCAAGCTGATATTCGCGATAAGCCTCTTTGGTTCCTTCACGACTTCTCAACAACGGAAATAAATAAGGAGAAGAAGAATCACGATTCATGTATTTCTTTACCAAAGCCATTGCTTCCGGAGTCAATGTCACCGACAATGGGCGCCCGGTTTTACGTCTACGATACGTTATTACATTATCGCGCAAATCACTCTTACGCAAATAAGCAAGATCGACAAACGGCATACCACGAAGCGAAAACATCAAGATGAATAGCTCCTGCGCCTGATATACCGCTAATGGTACACCCGATGCACGAGATAATTTAGTAAACACCTTCTTCATATCCTCATCACCCAACGCACGTTTATGGTCAGCTCGCGTCCCGGTATAAACCGAACGAAACAAATGAGGAACATAAGGAGCCTTCTGAAGATCGACCGCACGATTGTAAACCGCACGAAAGGTCCGTAAATAGGTGGAAACGGTGTTCCAACTACATCCACGACTACGAAGATATACTTCGAACCCTTTCAACCACTCCGAAGTCACTTCACTAAAAACAAAATCTTTTTTCCCACGATAAGCAATGATGGCATTCAGACTACTACGATAAACATGTGCAGTCCCAAAGTTTCCCTCCATCTGTAACCCAGTGGCTACCTGCTTCATAAATGCTAGTACTTTCAACATCTCATAATTTATTAATAATTTAGACGATAAATATACGAGTATTATCCCATCAATGGAAATACCTCGCATGAACAAACAAAGGAAACGGCTAAGATGTTCCAAAGACAAAAGAGTACAAAAAGCCCGGACTTTCGCAAGCCCGGGCTTTCTATACTCTCAAAACATCTCCTTAATCTATAGGGAAATAAGGGACTAGCAAATTGGTTCTAGTGCAAATAAGAAGATGTAATGAGACAAAAAAAGGGATACCTGTGGGAAATAAGGGAGGTATCCCTTTCTAAAAGACAGATATTTAAAGGATATACTTTCACAAGCATGATCTCTTCCATCTGTCTCTCAACATATTCTTTTCAAAGGATTTATTATCCCATATTTCAATCTGTAAAGAGAAGGCATCTTTAGTCCTAAAAGAATTAAGATGCCCTCAATTATTAGTTCATTAATCTAAGTTACTTAATCACTTCAACATAGATTGATGTAGTCTTCGTTTTACCCCACTTATCAGTGATCTTAACATCTACTTTACAAACTGGAGGAGTTACAATACCTGTTGCAGAAGGATTCTTAGATATAGTAACCTTGTTATCTTTCTTACCGTCTTCTGATTCAACTCCTGTAAACTTATTGTCAGATACCGCCAGATAAGTTTCAGCATTCTTATCTGCTAATGCAACTTCAACTTTAACTATTCTATCATCGTCAAATTTATAGATAGCACCATAAACATCCTCTTTCTTGAATTCACTCTCCAATATATCTATAGAACGACCACCATCAACTTCGAATGGATTATCCTTAGTTCCTATAACTTTATCATCTATCTTCTTCGCATATTCGAAATTACCTTCAAAGATTTCAGATTTTATTGTCAGATTAAATTCGTCAACAATAGCATTCAGACGAGGATTTCCGAACGGTGCATAAGTTACAGTTATCTTACGGCCCATGTAAGCACCACCATATGCAGGGGAAGGTTCAACTGATATATCTCCATTGCTAGTGCCTTGACTTTCCAACCATTGTTTTCCTTCCTTCTCATCCGCCTCATCTTCTGGTATTGCTTCATTGAATGCAACAAATGAATTAATAAGCTCTTCACCTTCAAGTATAGAGTTAGCTTGATACAAAGAGTAAAGATTATAAGAAATAGTCTTCGTTTCTACTCCATTCGCATATACCTTACCATATGCAGTAGCATCATTACCCTCAAAGTAAGCATCTGCACGCTTAAAGACAAACAACTTGTCATCCTGCTGATCTACAGTAATCGTAAATGTAGTTTCATACAAATATTGATTACCCAAATCTACCCCTTCTCCTGTGTAATCCTTATTCTTAAACTTCACAGTTGCAGTATGAGGTACAGCAGCAACATGCTCTTTGTCGAATTTAGCTCTGATTACATATTTAATAATAGACTTATCATCCAGTTCTTGAACATCTTCACCTTTTGCATTGAGACCAACTAAAGATAATTGAATACTATTTTTAGTTTCCTCATCTCCATATTCCAGATCTTTCTCTCCATTGATTGTTACCTTTCCACCAGTATATTCTATTTCAGAATCAATACCACTAATATATTTCTTAATTTCATCTACTGAAGGACCAACAATTTCAGATTCTGCCGTTAGCTTCTTATCATCAACAACCCAAGTCATATCTTTAATTTCAGCAGGTTTTGCTACATAGGTAAATGTCAGAGTCAATGAAACAGGCTCATCAACTCCTTCAGTACTAAGATAGTGAAGAACAACAGGCAATTCACCTTCTTTATTTGCAAGAATCGTATTCTTCTCTTTATCAAATGTGGCATCTACCTTCTTGGCATCTGCTTCTTTAACCTCATAATAATAAGCTACTACTTTATCCAAATTGTCATTGCCAACTAATTCATCCAGATTATAAGTCGTTTTAATAGGCAGAGATTCAGGATTAGTAAAATCAACACTTGGTGCTCCTTCTATAGCATTGACTGTTATACCATACTGTGAAATGATTTCATTGCCCCATGCATCTTTTGTTGTAAATGCATATGCAGTTTCAGAATCAAAATCCTTTAATGTATTATAATCTACTTCATCTGCAAATTTGAGAGTCAAATCATAAATTCCCTTATTTGCTGTAGCTTCAGGTTCTTCTGCTGCACGAGTCAAAGCATTTTCACTAAAATTGTCTCCAATACTAGCAACAACAAAGTTAGTATTACCTTTGGAATCTGTCAAACCGATTTCATAGGCTTGAATATCCGCAGCTTTCAAATTCACAGGGTTAATCAATGCATGGATCATGCTACCCCCTCTAGCAACAAGTAAATCTCCTTTCTTCTTGAAAGTTTTGTTTCCATTGAATTCAATATCCTTTTTAGCTTCACCATAGTATAAAGTAGCCTCCGCCTCTGTAGAGCCTAAATCAACAGTACCATCTGCTTTTACACCAAGTACACTCATGCTAGTGATACGAGCAGCTTTCGGCATAGAAACCTTTTCCCATTCTTTTGTCTCCTTATTGAAAACATTCAATACCCAAACCAATGAATTGTTAGGATCAGCAGTTACATAAATATCAGAAGCGGCTTTAATATCTGTTTCTACAGGCTTTTGAGATGCAGCATCCCAAACAATCCAGTTACCATTTTCTGAAATTTGTGGTGCATATCCATCCTCACCATCTTTGCCTGGTTCACCTTTACCCGGTTCACCGTCATCTCCTTTATCACCTTTCTGTCCTTCAGAACAAATGCCACTGTCTTTCCCATCAATAATCCAATTCTTTGTAGTAGGATCAATCTCAATCTTTGTACCACTTGCCCCTGCAGCACCACTTACGATAGAATAACTCTTACCATCATTAAAAGTTATTTTAAATCCATCAGTAATTGGTTCTACAGCGGTTACCCATTTACCTTCTTTCACAAAATTCTGTAACTCGGCAATGCTAGCTTTGTTTGCGTCAATCTGTGTCTGCAGATTGTCGATGTCATCATCATAGTCTTTACAGCCTACATAGGTGACAGTAGAAAGTGCCAACGCCCCGAAGAACATCACTTTTACAAATTTTCTTTTCATAACTACTTAAAAATTACATTAATAATATATTATTAAACACTAAGTTTCAATAATAGCATGCCCGTTACTTTATAGGTAACGGAAGAACCTTCGTGCCTGCTCTTTGAGAGTAGTCAATACTAGAAAACGATATAATATGCAATGAAACTTTTTAACCCCTACCTCAAGGAAAAGGTAGAGGGGAGGGAAATCTTGTGCAAAATTTAGAGGTTAACAAGCCCTAATACAAAGAATCCACGTGTTTTATCTGCTTGTGTTCTCCTTTTGAGTGCTTTATTAGAAAAAATGTGCGATTTCGTTTGGTTGTTTTAAGAAATATGCTCATATTTGCACCGGTATTATTCCCGTTACCTATAAAGTAACAGGCTATTTATCAAGCGGTTAATCCACAAACAGACCGCTTAACAAAATCAATTACCTGCTTATTGGCTTCATCAATTTTCTTATTCCTGAAAGGCTTCAAATACGTTTCAGTCACAGTGATAGAAGAGTGCCCCATCGCTTCGGAAATAATACCCGGATGAATCTCACAATAATAAGCTGTCGTAGCCCAGGTGTGGCGCGCAGTATAGGAACTCAACCTATCACCCAATCCTAACAATTCGCCCAACAACATCAACTGACGGTTGAATGTGCGCAATGCCAATTGATATTCACGATAAGCTTCCCGAGTGCCTTCACGGCTTTTCAACAAGGAAAACAGATAAGGAGAAGAACTGTCACGGTTCATATATCTCCTGACTAGAATCATAGCCTCCGGAGTTAGTGTTACAGAAAGGGTGCGTCCTGTCTTACGCCTGCGATACGTGATCACATTGTCACGTAAATCACTTTTACGCAAATAGACAAGATCGACAAATGGCAAACCACGCAATAAAAACATTAGGATAAATAATTCCTGTGCCTTACGCAATGACGGAGAATAAGGTAAAGCCTGTGATAACCTTGCAAATACCTTCTTTATATCCTCATCACCCAACGCACGTTTATGGTCGGCACGAGTGCCTGTATAAACTGAACGGAACAGGTGAGGGACATAAGGTGCCTTACGAAGATCGACGGCACGGTTATAAACTGCACGAAACGTGCGTAAATAAGTGGAAACGGTGTTCCAGCTACAACCACGACTACGAAGATGTACTTCAAACCCTTTTAACCACTCCGGATTCACCTCATCAAAGGTGAAATCCTCTTTCCCACAATAAGCAATGATGGCATTGAGACTGCTACGGTATACATGTGCAGTACCAAAGTTTCCCCCCATCTGTAGCCCACGGGCTACTTGCTTCATAAATGTTACTACTTTCAACATCTCACGATTTATTAATAATTTAGACGATAAATATACAAGTATTCTCATTATGGAGAATACATTCCACGAATAAACAAAATAAAAAGCAAGGAAGTTCTTAAATAAAAAAGCTACCCCTGCCTTGAAAGTGATTAGTAACAGGGGTAGCCTCATTTTAAGGGATTTTTTCAGACATTCATCCTCTTCTTATATCTATGATGATCCCAATTCTTACCCATTAATAATTTTCATAGTTACTAAATTATCATAAATTCCATTTAGACATATCTGCCAATCAAGGTCTTTACAGTCATCATACCTTTCCAGGCCAGCACCTTCCATTTGCCGCAATATAGTAGACATAGGTGCTACCATTCGGTTATCCGGTGCCACCTGTTTCAGTAGGTCAAATGCATTATATGTAACTTGAAACATCAGATCAACTGTATCATATGTCTTTTGTCCAATCTCCTTACCTTGTTCCAGCAGCTCTTTATCTTCCACAAATTCACGAAATGAAACAAACATTTGTGTGAATTGCGTAGCAAACAAACAACAATAATTTTCGTCGTTCAAGTGTTTACTAAGAAAAGGACAAGTGGTATAGATGGCAACAAAAGCTGAAAAAAATGCATTTTGATAGTCTTTCATTGCATCAAACAGTTGAAATTGGAATCCAGTAGCATTGCAGTAAACCACGTATGCGGCTCCTATATCACCATATTCTTTCAAAATATTCTCTGCAATATCAACACTACTGGCAGCATATTCTAATGCTTCATCCACTTTTCCTGTCTGCATGGAAGCATTTGCCATAGCTTGCTGTGTCATAACTTCCGTTGCCCTGTCTCTAACTTCTTCGTAACGTCCCATAATAATTAAATTTTATTGATTAATAAAAAGGTTTCCTGTATTTTTTCCGGATGACCGGTACATGCATACATCGTAATTTGCTCAGTAAGCATAGCCTTCAACATATTGCGAGTATCACGATGAGTTTTGTCTAATTGATAGCAATGGTCGTAGCAGGCAATACAAGATTGCAAAACACGATCAGTATCTTCCAAAGCACACTTTATCCATTGATGCTTACATAAAAGATATACCTCACGGAAAAGAGTAGCCAGATTATACCCGTCTTCGACATTCAACTGAGCAATATCTATATCTTTTATTACTTCATTATCCATAATCTGCCACAATAACTCCGGATAACAAAATTGAGGAATGCCATGTATTATAAAATGATAAATGAAATTCACCCGTTCATTAGAAGGAAGTAAAGCAGCAATGGCCACAAGATCGCCCACTAAAGTAGGACTTATTAATAAATACTGTATACTTACCGAATAGCGTTCTTTTATATTCTTTCCATCATCCGAAATCATCGTCCGCCGAATGCCATCAATGTGGTGTGCTCTCACCAAATAATAAAAAAGCATATCGTTTTTCTTGGGATCATTATCATCCAGGGATAAAAACACATCCGACAAACGGGCAAACAATTCACATTGTATCTTAGGATCTTTCGAGACTAATTCAGAAGAAAGAGAAAAGCTATTGATGCGCCAATTATGGGAAACACGGTCTTCGATAAAAAAGCCGTCCAATATATATACCAATGTATGGAAATCAAGAGGATTCCATTGCTCTGGCATCAACAATTCCAAATCTGATTCACGCAATCCGTTTCCTGAAATTGCAATATAAACAAACATTTGCATCAAATGCTCCGAGACACGAAGATTGTTCATCAAAAAACGGATCGTGAACAAAAACAATTCGCCGTGATTATCAGGTGCATTCAAATACAGCTGATACATATATTGATTGATCTTCTCAATCTCACTACCACTTCCCTCATTTCGGATTCTACGAAAATCATTGGTACATAAATGCGTCAACAATGTCATAATCATTGCCAACCGCAACGGAGAAGTGGGACGACCAGCCAAGCTTTGCTTAATCGCAGAAGGAAGCTCAATCATATATACTCTTTCTTCATTTTCCAAAATAACCCGCAATTCATCTACACCTAGTTCCTGAATGGAAATACATTGCATAGCAGGGTTATACTTTTCCGCCTTTCCTCTAAATTCCGGAGTAACAGTACCGATAAACATCACTTTCTGATTCAACCAGGAAAGATACGCATCATCTTTATTCTGCATTTCAAATAACTGGATTGCATCTAAATAAACACAAACATTTTTACCTTGCAAATTCAATTCATCTACCAAAGCATAAAACTGATCATAAAGTGAAACCAATGTAGTCCTTTTCTCGTTTAGCAAAACCACATCATCGGGAACGGGGCTTCCCAAATGTTGCGCCAAAAGAAGAATCCATCGAGTCATAATGGGACGGACAGACATCGAATAAAGAGAGGTTCCCACAAAGGCACTCAGACAGATGACAGAAGAATCGTTGCTAAAATGCTGGTATAACTGAGACAATAAAATGGTCTTCCCTGTTCCTTCCAAACCAGAAAGAAGCACCTGTCCTCTCTGTGACAAGATATCCAATGCTTCTTGAAAAGCTAATCGTTTTACTCTTTGGTATGTGTTCTTTTTATGCAGGTACTCCGCATTCTGTTCTTCTTGAAAATACCACGTATCTGCATCTATCTGTTCGGAAACAATCTCCTTATCCACCTCACAGGAAAGTTTTTCAAACAATAAATCAGCAAAAGAATTCAAACCATCAAAATGTCCTTCACGGACATTCCATTGCAAAGTATAACTAATGCAGGCTTGTTCGTCTTTTTGCTTACATAAGTTGACAATGCGTTCTTTCAAATCCTGCAACTTGTTTTTATAATTTAATCGCACGGGCACAGGCAAAACAGCATTCACTTCGTCACAATATGCGGACTTAATTTCAGGTGGCATCAGATCATAAGAAGAAATATCCCGCATGAAAAAAAGACTATGATTCATATACTCGCCTTTATTCCCAATAGCCCCATACAGAATCTCCATTTCCGTAACACTACAACCATCACTATTTTGAAGTAAAGGCCTTTGTTCTTCAGAAAGTCGTGACACTATATATTCCCATTTATCATGGTCCGGTACCCAGCCATATCTTTCTCCTAATAATCCAATGAAAAAAGGACGGGCATTATCTATATTAGCCAGACAAACGTCCAAAACCCTGTTTTCCCGTTCTTCTTCATCTTGAATATCGGCCGTATTGATACCAACACGTAAATCAACGGTCTGAAATTGAATAAACTTATCCTGATATGCTCTATTTAATCGCTTAACGACATCTAATTTGATTATATCACGCTCTTCATCCATATCTTTGAATGTACTGCTTATAAAAATAATATAATGTCGCCATTGCTTTTTCATAATAATCAGACTATTTAATCAACAAGAAATAGAGATGTTTGTGTTGTAATGATTATAAATCAATAAATACGATCATCACACTAAAAGCAAAGGTATCCTTTTTTCTTATATAATCAACATATTATGCAACATAATAAATGAACAAACTTACAAAAATGACAGGCTAAAAAGAGAGGCTTTCATGTTTTAGAGAGGCTTATAACAAAAAAAGCCGCTTTCGGTAAACCGAAAGCGACTTCTATATTTATTCAGCGAAAGCCGGAATTACATCATTCCGCCCATGCCTCCCATTCCGGGAGCACCCATCGGCATTTCTGGCTTATCTTCCTTCTTTTCTACGATTACACATTCAGTAGTCAGGAACATACCAGCGATAGAAGCAGCATTTTCCAAAGCTACACGAGCAACCTTAGCAGGGTCTACTACACCGGCAGCGTGCAAGTTTTCGTAAATATCCAGACGAGCGTTATAACCAAAGTCACCTTTGCCTTCACGTACTTTCTGAACAACTACCGCACCTTCTTTACCAGCGTTAGCAACGATCTGACGAAGCGGCTCTTCGATGGCACGTTTGATGATTTCAACACCAGTTGTTTCGTCGGCATTGTCACCCTTCATATTTTCAATAGCGTCAATTGCACGGATGTAAGCTACGCCACCACCCGGGATGATACCTTCTTCGATAGCAGCACGAGTTGCACGCAAAGCATCGTCCACACGGTCTTTCTTTTCTTTCATTTCTACTTCTGAAGCAGCACCTACATAGAGAACAGCCACACCACCTGACAATTTAGCCAGACGTTCCTGCAATTTCTCACGGTCATAGTCAGACTTAGTTGCCACAATCTGTGCTTTGATCTGTTCGCAACGTTCCTTGATGCTGTCTTTGTTACCTGCACCGTTTACAACAGTTGTATAGTCTTTAGTAACTGTAACTTTGTCAGCAGTACCCAACATTTCGATGGTAGCCTGTTCCAGTTTCAAACCTTTTTCTTCGCTGATAACAACACCACCTGTCAGGATAGCGATATCTTCCAGCATTTCTTTACGACGGTCACCGAAGCCCGGAGCTTTCACAGCACAGATCTTCAATTGAGAACGCAGACGGTTTACTACCAGTGTAGTCAATGCTTCGCTATCTACATCTTCTGCAATTACCAACAGAGGACGACCAGTCTGTACAGCCGGTTCGAGGATAGGCAAGAAATCTTTCAGGTTAGAAATCTTCTTGTCATAGATCAGGATGTAAGGTTTCTCCATCTCACATTCCATCTTTTCCGTATTTGTCACGAAGTAAGCTGACAAATAACCACGGTCGAACTGCATACCTTCTACTACACCGATAGTAGTATCTGTTCCTTTTGCTTCTTCGATAGTGATAACACCGTCTTTAGAAACTTTACGCATAGCATCAGCAATCAATTTACCGATTACCGGATCATTGTTTGCAGATACAGTGGCAACCTGTTCGATCTTGTCATAGTTGTCACCTACAGTTTCAGCCTGATCCTTGATTGATTCTACCACTTTGGCAACAGCCTTGTCGATACCACGTTTGATATCCATCGGGCTAGCACCGGCAGTTACGTTCTTCAAACCTTCAGCTACGATAGCCTGTGCAAGAACGGTTGCAGTAGTTGTACCGTCACCGGCATCGTCACCTGTTTTAGAAGCAACTTCTTTTACCAACTGTGCACCAGTATTCTGGTAAGCATCTGACAATTCGATTTCTTTTGCTACTGTCACACCATCTTTTGTGATGTGCGGAGCACCGAATTTCTTCTCGATGATAACGTTACGTCCTTTCGGGCCCAGAGTTACTTTTACTGCATTTGCCAAAGCATCGACACCTTTTTTCAATTGGTCACGGGCATCGATATTGAATAATATTTCTTTTGCCATTTCTCTATTTACTATTTAAAGTTTTACATCCTATTATTAATTAACCCAAAACAGCGAGAACATCGCTCTGACGCATAATCAGATATTTAGTACCTTCAACGTCAAGTTCTGTTCCGGCATATTTACCATAAAGAACTGTATCGCCTACTTTCAATACCATTTCTTCGTCTTTCGTACCGTGACCTACTGCCACAACTTCACCCTTCAAAGGTTTTTCTTTTGCTGTATCAGGGATAATGATACCACCAATTGTTTTTTCTTCTGCAGGTGCAGGGAGGATAAGCACTCTGTCTGCTAATGGTTTAATGTTCATAGTTACTTGTTATATTTTAGTTATACATTTAATAGTAGATGTTACCCGCCATTTTTCAGGCGGAACGCTAAAGTCATTGCGAAAAGCGTGCCAAAGTAAATAAATGATTCTTTGTCAGAAATTGACTGACAAAATGACTGACAACTTGCATTGTATGGCAAAAAAGTATATTTGTCTCCCACTTTTTAAACAAAACAAAAGGATTATTCCTTATAATGACGTATATTCGTAAACGAACCATCAAATGCACTGTATAAATAATATGAATAGAATAGCATCCGGCCTCATCATCGCCTCTTGCGTTTTCTACTCCTGCACTTCGCGTTCAGGAGAGATTCCTCCTGTACACGAACAACAGACAGACTCGCTGGCACAGGATACACTCACCCAACCCGAAGTTAAACCTGTTGATAAAAAACTCACAGCAGAACAGATACAAATCACCAAAGATTTATTGTACGATCAATATACATTGGATGATATCTATCCTTATAAAGACACTACCCGGCAGTTTCAATGGGATAAAATCAAAGAACAACTGGCCTTGCTCGAAAATATACAGTTGCAACCTTCCACTTGGGCTATTCTCCAGAATTACAAAAACAGGAATGGAGAAGCACCACTTGTGAGGAGTTTCAAAAGAAATGCTTATGGACGAGTGGCAGATACGCTCGGCATAGAACGTTATCAATCCGTCCCACTTTATCTGCTGACTGACACATTGGTACCCGAACGTTACGGCCAGGATGGAGAACTGACCCGTTTCATCGAAGATGGAGAAAAATTTATTAAAGCAGAACCGATGTTTACCGGAGATGAGTGGATGATTCCTAAAAAGTATGTCAAAGTAATCGGAGATACGATTGTGTTTAACAAAGCTGTTTTTGTAGACCGTCACAATCAGAATATCGCTTCTCTCGAACGTAGCGGAGAAGGTCAATGGCTGGTTCGCAGTATGAATCCTTCCACTACGGGACGTCATTTGCCACCGTATGCACAGGAAACTCCGTTAGGTATGTTTGTATTACAGGAAAAGAAAGTGAAGATGGTATTCTTAAAAGACGGTTCGAAAGAAACAGGAGGTTATGCACCTTATGCCAGCCGTTTCACAGATGGGGCCTATATCCACGGAGTACCGGTCAATGCTCCCCGCAAGACGCAGATAGAATATAGTCCGTCGTTGGGTACGACACCGCGTTCACACATGTGTGTACGAAATGCGACTTCACATGCCAAGTTTATCTATGACTGGGCACCCGTAAATGAAACTATTATTTTTGTTTTGGAATAGCGCTGAACAAACCTGTATCGCCATTTCTTGATTCTTATTATCTATTTTACGGAATATGGTTAGAAAACTTATTCTCTATAAGGAGAAAACTTGCTTTCCTCTTGAAGAAAAGTTACTTTCCCTTTACTTCAATCTATAAACGCAAGTTGCATTTATAAAAACAAAGCTTGCAATTATAAAAATGGAACCTTCATTTATATAATCAAAAGTTGCAATTATAGTTTGCCCTATAACCTTACTAAGTTTTCTTCCCATGCAAAAGAAGTTTGCATAGGACGAAAAGAAACTTTTCTATACGTACTTGAGAGGCCAAATAAAAAAGGTCCGAACTCTTCAGTCCAGACCTCCTAATTAGAAAAAGGGATTTATTCATCCCGTATTATCTCATATCAGTTATATGTGAAACTCACTTTTATTTTTCCCTGGTCTCACTCAACCCATACTTTGCCCTTGTTATATTCTGAATGATCTCTCTCTGTACACTTTCCAAGGCACTTATTTCTTTTTGTAATAACTCCAAGGCAGAACCTTTCTGCAATAAATAAGACCGTTCAGTATATTTTATATAAGAAGTCGGAATCTCCTGCTTCTTTTCTTTATAATAGGCAATCGCATATCGCAAAGCTTCCGATCTATATTTGCAGACAGCCTTTCGTTCGGCATAGTACAAATCTTTATAAGCATTCTCTTCACTTCTCAACTTTTTCCAGAATGCAGAAAAGGCTGTGGATACAGCATCTTTCTCTTCCTTGGTTACCGCCTCTTTCTGCTTCTTCACCAGATCTTTATATTCCTTGTATGTATTTAAAAACTTATCCAGTTCCTCTTTACTGGCTTTATGTTCCAGACGATAAGTCTCCAAAGAAGCAGGATGCTCATATTCGACAACCTGTTGCAGATAAGGCAAATCGTTCCAACTTATATATTTATTGTTTGCTTCACAGTAATCTGCATAAGCTGCTGCAAGCTGCCAACTATATTCTTTTGTCTTTTGACTCAATTCCTCGTTGATGGCGGACAAATTCTTTTCCATCTCTTTCAAGTCCTGTGCCGATGCCGTTTGCATACTCCCCCATCCGGAGAGAAACAAACAAAAAATACTCCATAAAACCGTTTTCATAATAAAATGATTTAAATTTCCTCCAAAGTTATTATTTCTCTACAGAATTCCAAACACTATTACAGATTTGCGATATATTTCCATAATGGAGCAGCATTCAGCGCTTGCATAATTTCGTTCTTATCGAGCAGGCTTCTCACTTCTTCCAATGTGAGCAGATGTACAGTGATATCTTCAGTAGCTTCCAGATGCTGATGGTCTATCAGTTCCACGTCTGTGGCAAGAAAACAGTAAGTCAGATTGGTATGAGTGCTCGGATTAGCGGAAATCACCATATACTCTTGCCAGTTTCCTTTTCCGTAGCCCGTTTCTTCCCACAATTCACGCTGGGCGGACACCAACGGCGAAGCATCTTCCTTCTCGCAAACACCGGCACACAGTTCATAACAAGTTCGTTCGATTCCCGGACGGTACTGGCGGACAAAAACGAATTTACCATCTTTGGTAATAGCAATGGTATTTACCCAGTCGGGATACTCAAGGATATAATATTCGGGGATATGGTTACCATTGGGAAGTAGCATATCTTCGCAGCGCACAGTCAGCCATGGACGGCGAAATAGATATTTGCTACTCACCGTTTTCCAGGCTTTATTCTTTTCTTCCATAAGGTCTAATTTTTCTTCCGGCAAAAATACGAATTTCCCCCGGATTATCCTACCTTTCGGTTGCTTGTTTTCATTCGTCTGCGTCGATGCAAGTGATCTCTATCTCATGTATCTGCTGCAGGTATTTTTTGGTAGAACTTACCAAAGAACTTCCCATGTAGAATAAAAACATCAGGCTGATAATAACCATCAATGCACCAATCATAGCAAAACGACTGCGCTGTTCAAAAATACTGCTATTCATAACTCTGCCTCCTCTTATTTTTTGTCCACTACAAAGATAACACGCGAAGGCTACAAAAAAGTGACAAGAATGTTTCAAAAAACTTAAATATTGAAATTCTGTTCGTATCTTTGCACCAACTAACTAACAACCTTTTTATTACAATATGGCATTTACGAATAATATTATGATTGTCCGGCATAAATTGCTGGCGGACCTTGTTAGACTCTGGAAAAACGACGAATTAGTGGAAAAGATAGACCGGCTTCCGATTGAGTTGAGTCCACGAAAATCGAAACCCCTAGGACGGTGTTGCGTACATAAAGAACGCGCAGTGTGGAGATACAAGACTTTTCCACTGATGGGACTGGATATGACTGACGAACACGACGAAGTTACCCCGCTTTCCGAATATGCACGATTGGCATTGAGCCGCCCCGAACCGGAGAAGGAAAATATCATGTGCGTCATCGACGAGGCCTGTTCTTCCTGCGTACAGATTAATTATGAAATAACCAACCTTTGTCGCGGATGTGTGGCACGTAGCTGCTACATGAACTGCCCGAAGGATGCAATACGTTTCAAGAAAAACGGCCAGGCAATGATTGACCATGATGCGTGTGTCAGTTGTGGTATTTGTCACAAAAGTTGTCCTTACCACGCTATTGTATACATTCCCGTGCCTTGTGAAGAATCTTGTCCGGTAAAGGCTATTAGCAAAGATGAACACGGCATAGAGCACATTGATGAAAGCAAATGTATCTATTGCGGAAAATGCATGAATGCTTGTCCGTTCGGTGCTATCTTCGAAATTTCGCAAACATTCGATGTATTGCAACGGATCAAGAAAGGAGAAAAGATGGTTGCCATCATTGCTCCGTCTATTTTGGGACAGTTTAAGACTTCTATCGGACAAGTGTACGGTGCTTTCAAGGAAATAGGATTTGCCGATGTGATCGAAGTGGCCGAAGGTGCCATGTCAACCACTAGCAATGAAGCCCACGAATTATTGGAAAAGCTGGAAGAGGGACAGAAGTTTATGACTACTTCCTGTTGTCCTTCTTATATCGAATTGGTAGAGAAACATATTCCGGATATGAAACCTTATGTTTCTACCACCGGATCACCGATGTACTACGCTGCACGGATTGCCAAAGAGAAGCATCCGGATGCTAAGATTGTATTTGTCGGTCCTTGTGTGGCAAAACGAAAAGAAGTACGCCGCGATGAAGCTGTGGATTATATCCTGACGTTCGAAGAAATCGGTTCGATTCTCGACGGGTTGGGTATTCAGCTGGAACAAATGCAGGAGTTCTCCGTATTGCATACTTCCGTTCGCGAAGCACACGGATTTGCACAGGCAGGTGGTGTGATGGGAGCTGTCAAAGCTTATTTGAAAGAAGAAGCGGAGAAAATCAATGCGATACAAGTGTCGGACATCAATAAAAAGAATATCGCTCTGCTGCGTGCCTGCGCCAAAACAGGAAAGGCTGCCGGACAATTTATTGAAGTGATGGCATGCGAAGGAGGATGTATCACCGGACCGAGTACGCATAACGACATTGTTTCGGGACGTCGCCAACTGGCACAAGAGCTGCTCAAACGGAAAGAGAGCTATGAAACAATGGATCGATAAACTACGACAGGAAAGAACACTGACACCGGAAGAGTTCCGGCAACTGTTGACCGGATGTGACGCAGAAATTCTGCGTTACATCAATAAACAGGCGCAGGAAGTCGCACTCCTCCACTTCGGAAATAAGATTTATATCCGCGGACTGATTGAAATCAGTAACTGCTGCCGGAACAACTGTTATTACTGTGGTATCCGAAAAGGGAATCCGAATATCGAACGTTACCGGTTAAGCCGGGAGAGTATACTGAACTGTTGCAAACAGGGTTATGAACTGGGATTCCGCACCTTTGTATTACAAGGAGGAGAAGATCCTGCACTAACAGACGATCAGATAGAAATGACTGTTGCCCGTATCAGACAGGAGTATCCGGATTGTGCTATTACACTGTCGCTCGGTGAAAAATCACGTGAGGCATACGAACGTTTCTTCCGTGCCGGAGCCAACCGTTATCTGTTACGTCACGAAACTTATAATGAGCCGCATTACCGGCAACTGCATCCGGCGGAAATGTCCGGCAAACAACGTCTGCAATGTTTAGCAGATTTGAAAGAGATCGGTTATCAGACAGGAACTGGAATTATGGTCGGCAGTCCGGGACAAACAGTAGAGCATATTATTGAGGATCTATTGTTTATAGAAAAGCTCCGCCCGGAAATGATTGGCATCGGACCTTTCCTGCCGCATCATGACACACCTTTTGCGGGACATCCCAACGGAACGGTGGAACAGACCATTCTTCTATTATCCATCTTCCGCCTGATGCATCCGGCCGCATTGATTCCGGCAACAACAGCTCTTGCCACTCTCATTCCTGATGGCAGGGAACGAGGTATTTTAGCAGGTGCGAATGTGGTTATGCCTAACTTGTCTCCTCGGGAGGAACGGAAAAAATATGAATTATATAATGACAAAGCTTCACTCGGAGCGGAATCTGCCGAAGGGCTGGCTGCCTTACAAAAACAGTTGAATGCCATCGGCTACGAGATTTCCACTGAAAGAGGCGACTTTAAGTGCACCACAGACTGCACAGATTCACAAAGATTTATTTCGGATTAAATCTTAATCTGTGATATTTGTGCAACCCGTGGTGAAAAAACAGAGAATATATGATATACCAAAAAGATTCATCAAAAGCAGAAGAGTTTATCCATCATGAAGAGATTCTGGATACACTGGAATACGCGCAGAACAATAAGGATAACCGTGTCCTGATTGAACAACTGATTGAAAAAGCTGCTCTGTGCAAGGGACTAACGCACCGGGAAGCGGCTATTCTGCTGGAATGTAACCAACCTGACCTGATAGAACGTATCTTTCATCTCGCCAAAGAAATCAAACAGAAGTTTTATGGCAACCGTATCGTCATGTTCGCACCGCTTTATTTGTCGAACTATTGCGTAAATGGTTGCGTATATTGTCCGTATCATGCTAAAAATAAGACGATTGCACGCAAGAAACTGACGCAGGAGGAAATTCGCCGGGAAGTGATTGCTTTGCAGGACATGGGACATAAGCGGCTCGCTCTTGAAGCAGGGGAGCATCCGTCACTAAATCCGATAGAATATATTCTGGAATCTATTCAGACGATTTACAGTATCAAACATAAAAACGGAGCTATCCGCCGCGTAAACGTAAATATCGCAGCCACTACAGTAGAAAATTATCGCCGATTAAAAGAGGCAGGTATCGGTACGTATATCTTATTCCAGGAGACTTATCACAAGGACAACTACGAAGCGCTTCATCCCACCGGCCCGAAAAGTAATTACGCCTATCACACCGAAGCGATGGACCGTGCCATGGAAGGGGGAATCGATGATGTAGGTATTGGTGTGCTTTTCGGTTTGAATACTTATCGGTATGATTTTATCGGATTGTTAATGCATGCCGAACATCTGGAAGCTAAATTTGGTGTAGGTCCTCATACAATCAGTGTGCCGCGTATCTGTTCGGCGGATGACATTAATGCGGGAGATTTTCCGAATTCAATCTCTGATGAGATATTCAGTAAGATTGTAGCTGTTATCCGAATTGCCGTTCCTTATACGGGAATGATTATTTCCACACGTGAATCACAAGAATCACGTAAAAAGGTGCTCGAATTGGGTATCTCACAAATCAGCGGCGGCTCACGTACCAGTGTGGGCGGATATGCTGAAACGGAATTACCCGATCATAATTCCGCACAATTTGACGTAAGCGATACCCGGACATTGGACGAGGTGGTCAATTGGTTGCTAGAACTCGGATATATTCCCAGCTTCTGTACTGCCTGTTACCGGGAAGGACGGACAGGTGACCGTTTCATGTCATTAGTGAAATCCGGTCAGATAGCTAACTGTTGCGGCCCCAATGCACTGATGACCCTGAAAGAGTATCTGGAAGATTATGCTTCCGAAGATACCCGTCAGAAAGGATTGAAATTGATTCTAAAAGAGACAGACCGAATCCCCAACCCCAAAATCAGGGAAATAGCTATCCGAAACCTCAAATCCATAGCCGCAGGGCAAAGAGATTTTAGATTTTAAATAATACGCCAATGTGCTGATATGTCGATGCGCCAATTGGCTGTACATGAATTAACAGATTGATAAATTAGTAATTATGAGCTTAACAGATACTCCAAATGCAAGCAGACTTCATATAGCCCTTTTCGGTAGACGAAACAGTGGTAAATCTTCTCTTATCAATGCATTGACAGGACAAGATACCGCCCTCGTTTCAGATACTCCGGGAACGACTACCGACCTTGTATCCAAAGCTATGGAAATTCAAGGTATTGGTCCGTGTTTGCTTATAGATACTCCGGGGTTCGATGATGAGGGAGAACTGGGAGAGCTGCGTATCAGCCGGACTTTAAAAGCTATTGAGAAAACGGATATTGCATTGCTACTATGTGGAGATACTACCTTTTCTCATGAAAAAGAGATGCTGGCACTATTGAAAGAGAAGAACATCCCTGTCATTCCGGTATTGAATAAAATAGATATAAGAGAGAACAGCGATAGCTTAGCTACATACATTGAGGAAGAATGTAAAATACGCCCATTACTTATCAGCGCCAAAGAAAAGACAGGAATTGAACAGATCCGGCAAGCCATTCTCGAAAAGCTGCCTTCGGATTTCGGTCAACAGAGTATCACTGGAGAGCTTGTTACAGAAAACGACCTTGTACTTCTGGTTATGCCACAGGATATTCAGGCTCCCAAAGGCAGACTAATTCTGCCCCAAGTGCAGACTATCCGTGAATTGTTGGACAAGAAATGTCTCGTAGTGACTTGTACTACTGACAAGTTTCCGGCAACCCTGCAAGCTCTTGCCCGTCCTCCAAAATTAATCATCACCGATTCACAGGTCTTCAAAACGATTTATGAACAGAAGCCAGAGGAAAGTGAACTAACCTCTTTCTCTGTGCTTTTCGCAGGATATAAGGGTGATATTCATTATTATGTAGAAAGTGCAGCTGCCATTGAAAGACTGACGGAATCGTCACGTGTACTAATAGCGGAAGCTTGTACGCACGCTCCCCTTTCCGAAGATATAGGAAGAGTGAAACTTCCCCATTTGTTACGGAAACGAATTGGAGAGAATCTGCAAATTGATATGGTAGCCGGAACCGACTTTCCACAAGACCTGACTCCTTATTCGCTGGTAATCCATTGCGGAGCATGTATGTTCAATCGTAAATACGTACTTAGCCGCATCGAACGTGTGCGGGAGCAACACATTCCTATGACGAATTATGGAGTAGCGATTGCTTTCCTCAATGGAATACTAGATCAAATAAAGTATTAAATCCCGGTCAAAAAGAAAGAGTCCGGTGCAATACCGAACTCTCGCAATATACAGTAAATTATTAACTGCTCAACTTTTGGGATGCAGTTAATAATTTTATAATTTCAATTCATCGCTGCTTATTTCTTCACAGTAGCAATCAGCTCCTCTGCTGAAACAAGATTCTGTTCTCCTGTCTCCATATTCTTCAGCATTGCTTTGCCTTCGTTCATTTCATTCTCACCGACAATAGCTACAAACGGAATATTCTTTGCATTAGCATAGCTCATCTGTTTCTTCATCTTGGCTGCATCCGGGAAAATCTCTGCACGGATACCGGCAGCACGCACTTTCGATAAAATACCCATAGAGAATGCAGCTTCCTTTTCACCGAAGTTGATAAACAGAACTTCTGTTCCATTCACAGCTTCTTTCGGATAAAGTTCGAGCTGGTTCAATACGTCGAAGATACGGTCTGCACCGAAAGAGATACCTACTCCCGACACTCCTGCCATACCAAATACTCCGGTCAGATTATCATAGCGACCACCACCTGTGATACTGCCAATCTGTACATCCAACGCTTTCACTTCAAAGATAGCACCTGTATAGTAATTCAGTCCGCGAGCCAATGTCAGGTCAAGCTCGATTTCATTCTTCAAGCCCATTGTTTCCAATGTATTCAGGATAAATTCGCTCTCTTCCACTCCCTTCAATCCTACTTCACTGGCTGATAATACATTTTTCAATGTTGCCAACTTTTCCGCATTCGTGCCGCTAAGGAGAATAATCGGCTGCAACTTAGCAATAGCCTCATCACTGATTCCCTTCTCTTTCAGTTCGGCATTTACATTATCCAAACCTATTTTGTCCAGCTTGTCAATCGCTACGGTAATATCGACAATCTTATCCGATTCGCCTATAATTTCAGCGATACCGGAAAGAATCTTACGGTTGTTAATCTTAATACATACACGAATATTGAAACGACTGAAAACAGTATCAACAATCTGCATCAATTCCACTTCGTTCAATAACGAATCACTTCCTACAACATCGGCATCACATTGATAAAACTCACGATAGCGTCCCTTCTGCGGACGGTCGGCACGCCATACCGGTTGAATCTGATAACGTTTGAACGGGAAAGTGATCTCATCACGATGCATCACCACATAGCGGGCAAAAGGTACTGTCAAGTCATAACGCAAACCTTTCTCACAGAATTTGCTTGCCAGCTTGGCAGCATTACGGCTTAACAATTCTTCGTCAGTAATCCCGGAAAAGTAATCTCCTGAATTCTGAATCTTAAAGAGTAGTTTATCCCCTTCATCGCCGTACTTTCCCATCAGTGTAGAAAGCATCTCCATCGAAGGAGTCTCTATCTGCTGGAATCCATACAAATGATATACGTCACGAATCGTATTGAATATATAATTACGCTTCGCCATTTCTACCGGCGAAAAGTCACGAGTTCCTTTAGGAATACTTGGTTTTGCTGCCATAATATTACTGTTTATAATTTTAATTGTGCAAATTTACTGCAAATTTCCGAGCAATGCTTACATATATTTGAAAAAATCCTCCATAGTCTTCGGAAAGACTGCGGAGGATCTCTTTTTATTTTATAGAAAGAAGCTGGCAAACCTGCCTTTTCCCTTTTTCATTTCTTAGTCTCTTCTACCCATGAAGATCATGATGTAGTAAACCAATGTAGCCAATGAACCTAATGCAGCAACGACATACGTATAAGCAGCAGAACGAAGAGCATCTTCAGCCTGTGCATGATTGTACGAATTAGTAATGCCGGATGAGCTCAACCATACCAATGCACGTTTACTTGCATTGATTTCCACCGGCAGCGTGATAAAGCTGAACAGTGTAGTCATAGCAAACAGGATAATACCTGCCAACAATAACTGCGGGAAAGAGTTTATCAGCAAGATACCACCCAACAATACCCACGTCATAATGGAAGAAGCAAAGTTCACCACCGGAACCAGCGCACTACGCATCTTCAACGGGGCATACATACGTGCATGCTGCACAGCGTGTCCACACTCATGGGCTGCTACGGCAGCCGCCATAATGCTATTACTTTCATACACCCCCTCACTCAAATTCACTGTTTTGTTAGTAGGATTGTAGTGGTCGGTCAATCGTCCCGGCGTATGTGTAACCTGCACATCATAAATTCCATTGTCATGCAACATCTTCAAAGCAACGTCGCGTCCTGTCATTCCGTTTCCTGTAGGAATCTTAGAGTACTTCTTGAATTTGTTTTGCAAATTCATCTGTACCAACCAACTGACAACAGCGATTCCTATAAATAATACCCAATAAGACATCATATACTTTTCAATTTTAATTATTACTCTATATCTCTATAAACAAATTGTTTGCCAAAAATAAGGGGAAACGTTCAATGTCAGAATAGTTTCCCCTTGCTTTTATGAAGAATTAGCTAAAAATTAGTCAATTGTCAGTTCCACTACATAGTCAATATCTTTCGGAACCTCGGCAAATTCGAGCAAAACACCAGCTTTCGTCTTTGTGAAACGAACCGGAGACTGATCTTTAAACAAGACTGCTTTCTTAACCTTCTTGCCTGTCAATGGCAGGAACAAAGCCACATCTTTCAGATCGAGGATATGTACATAGAGTTTATTTCCTTTTTGTGTTGTCACTCCCCAATCATGTGGAGCAACTACACCATTTCGTGTTCCATAGATCGTTTCGCCATATTGTTTCATCCACTCTCCCATCTCTGCCAAGCGTTGCACAGCTACCGCAGGAAGTTCCCCATCGGGTTGAGGGCCGATATTCATCAAAAGGTTGGCATTCTTACCGGCTGCCTTCACCAGATAATGAATCAATGTCTTTGTAGATTTATAATTCTGGTCGGTAATCTTATATCCCCACATACCATTCATTGTTTCGCAAGTTTCCAACGGCAGGTGACTCACCTCCTGTCCGGACAGTCCCGAAGCATTCTCACCCGGCAGATCACGTTCGAAAATCTGAATATCTTCCCCGTCGAAAGGTGTCTGATGATGATTGTTACCCACCAGACAACCCGGCTGGAGCTTATGAATCAAAGCATACTGCTCCGGTAATTCCCAATTAAAAGTCGGTGCCTGGTCCCACCATCCGTCAAACCAGATGGCACCTATCGGACCGTAGTTCGTCAACAACTCCGTCAACTGATTATTCATGAATTGATAATAACTTTTCCAATCCCCTTTCGAATTCGAACGTCCCGTTCCCTGTCCTGTACGTCCCCAAGGATAGTCCTCACGCGCCCAATCAAGATGTGAATAATAAAAATGAAGCTTGATACCCTGCTTGGCACAGGCTGCTGCCAGTTCTTTCACAATATCTCTTTTAAAAGGGGTGGCTTTGACTACGTTATAATCCGAATACTTAGTATCAAACATAGAAAAACCTTCGTGATGACGGCTAGTGAAACAGATATATTTGGCTCCCGAAGCTTTAATAGCCTCCACCCATTTATCCGCATCAAACTTGGAAGGATAAAATCCACCTGCCAGTTTGGCATACTCTTTATAATTCAGATTATTGTTTGTCATAGTCCACTCACCGGAAGCGAGCATAGCGTATAGCCCCCAATGAAGAAAAATGCCAAACTTGTTGTCTTGAAATTCCTGTCGTGCTTTCAGATTCTCTTCGGCAGGCTGATAAGAAGATTGGGCAAATACTCCCAAGTTCATGACGAACAACAAAAGGAAAGTAATAAAACGTGTTTTCATAAGGCGTACATTATTTTTCTGTGTGTTTAGAATAGACTACAAAGGCTTGAATAAGAAAGGCGGAGTTTCTCTTCAATCTCCGCCTTTCCTCCATATAATAAATCAATGGTTATTCTTCAGTATAACGTTCGATCGTCTGTGCTCTGTCCGGTCCTACGGAAACAATCTTGATTTCTACACCAAGCTGCTCTTCCAGGAAAGTCAGATAAGCATTGAACTCTTCCGGGAATTCATCTTCGCTCTGCATCTTAGTCATATCTGTCTGCCAGCCCGGAAGCTCTGCATAAACAGGTTCTACCCCTTCTGTGATGTCATACGGGAAATAATCGATTTCTTCACCGTTCACTTTGTAGGCAACACAAGCTTTGATTGTTTCGAAAGTATCGAGTACATCGCTCTTCATCATAATCAATTTGGTAACCCCGTTTATCATAACGGAATACTTCAGCGCTACCAGGTCGATCCATCCACAACGACGTTTACGTCCGGTAACAGAACCGAATTCATGTCCCAAAGTACACATCTTGTCACCTGTTTCATCAAACAGTTCTGATGGGAACGGACCTGCTCCTACACGAGTACAGTATGCTTTGAAGATACCATATACTTCACCGATACGATTAGGCGCCACTCCCAGTCCGGTGCAGGCTCCCGCACATACGGTATTGGAAGAAGTCACGAACGGATATGAACCGAAATCAATATCAAGCATAGTACCCTGAGCTCCTTCACAAAGAACGCTCTTACCATCTTTCAACAGATTATTCACTTCATGTTCGCTATCTACAAAATGGAATTGTTTCAGGTATTCGATACCTTCCAACCAAGCTTTTTCCAATTCTGTGAGGTCATATTCATAATTCAGCCCCTTCAGGATTTGTTCGTGACGAGCTTTTGCAGCAGCATACTTCTCATCGAAGTTATGAAGAATGTCACCTACACGAACACCGTTACGGCTCACTTTATCCGTATAAGTAGGGCCGATACCCTTTCCGGTAGTTCCTACTTTGGCATCTCCTTTGGCTGCTTCATAGGCAGCATCCAGAATGCGGTGTGTCGGAAGAATCAGATGAGCTTTCTTTGAAATGTGCAAACGTTCTTTCAGCGGATGACCTGATGCTTCAAGTGCTTCTGCCTCTGCCTTAAACAATGCCGGATCAAGTACCACACCGTTACCGATGATGTTTACCTTGTTTCCCTGGAAAATACCGGAAGGAATAGAGCGGAGCACATATTTCTGTCCTTCGAACTCAAGCGTGTGACCGGCATTCGGGCCGCCCTGAAAACGAGCAACCACATCATACTTAGGTGTTAAAACGTCGACTACTTTTCCTTTACCTTCGTCGCCCCATTGTAATCCTAATAGAACATCTACTTTCATTTTTCTTTTTTATTGTTGTTATTTACTTTTTTCCGTTTGTTAGCTCTGTCGCACTTACTACATACTCCATATATATATAAGGAGTAATGCGAAAGCTGGAAGCGGCTCAATTTCGTATTTTCAATGGCATGCTGCAATTCCTCGTTCTGAAACTCGGTCACTCTACCACATTGAGTACATATCTGATGATGATGTGTCTCGCGATTATATGATTTTTCGTATTGGGAAGAAGTGCCAAACTGATGCTTAATGACCAGTCGTGCATTGATAAGGAGGATAATGGTGTTGTAGAGAGTTGCACGGCTCACCCGGAAATTCTCCTGGTCCATCATCCGTGAATAAAGCATGTCAATATCGAAATGACCGTCGATAGAATAAATAGTATCGAGTATGGCGTAGCGTTCAGGAGTCTTACGATGCCCGTTCGCCGTGAGATATTCCGTGAATATCTGCCTTACTGTATCTTTCACGTTTTGAGTTTCCATCATCAGCCAAAATTAGCGCGAACAAAGTTAAGCCTTTTTTGCGGAAAGCAAAAGAAATTCCTAGAAATAAGTAATGGGTTAATTATTCTTCAGTCTCTTCTTTCACCATGTTGTAGAGCATCTGCTCCCCTTCCAAGGTAGAATCAGCCATTCCTTCCACCAGACGGCATACTTGAAAGGCATGTTCTTCACTATGCTGCATATATTTGCGGATAACCAATAAAGCAGCGTTACGAACATGATAACTGTCGGAATGTACGGCACAGATTGCCTGATCGAGTAATTCGCCGGAGGCGCGTTCAGTCATATCCCCTTTCTTCATCAAAAGACGGGCGGCAGTCAGAAAACCGCAAGTCTGTATATACTCTTGCTCATCTGCAATCCAGTGAAAAGATTTGGCCGGAGCATACGGCAAATGCTGGAAGAGATTCATGCAAGTCAGCTCGGCTATTTCGATATTCCGGATATTTTCTACCCAAATGTCGGCTATCTCGGGATAAAACGTTTCAATCGGTTGAAGCATCCCCGCCAGAATTTTACATTCGCGAATGTCCTCTTTCCACAGAGCCTGTGCCAAGTCATGATTCTTCTCATAACTTTCGGCAATCATCTTGATACGGGGCAGTTCCACTCCGAAATTGAGTTTATAAACCAGCCCCTTCTCACGCATACTTTGGGACACAGCCCCGTTCATAGAGAGACGGAGCTGTGTCTTGATATCTTTTAATTGTTCTTTTATATCCATTTCAAATCAGTTGTTTATTGAAGGCAGCGGAGAATAATCAGTGCTGTAACGCAGCATTTGTTCTACATAACCTTCATCATAGGAAACTGTGACATCTGTAACAGTTCCGTTTTCATCTGTCACCAGTTCGTATTTCGGATTCACAAAACCTTTGTAAGGAGCCAGATTCAGCTTCTTATAGCGTTCCAGAACTTCTGCATGCAGAGCCGGATCCACTTTTACCGCATAGTTTTCTACCAATGTACGGGCTCCTTCAAAATCACCAGTCGACTTGATGCGCTGGATTTCAGCTAATAATTCGCCGAAAAGCTGACGTACCTTCTGATAGTCATTGATAACCACATAAGTCTTTCCGTCTTTCTTCACCAGTTCCACCGCTTTATCGGCAGCTCCTTTTTCAAATACCCAGCGGGCTATCAGCTGGCGATTGCGCATGTGAGCTTCTTCAACACTATTTCCCGGTTCGATACGTACCAGTTGTGTCATCAGCCCATTCATCAGATAAGTATAGTATTGAGCCTTATAAGCATCGGGAGAAGAGAGCAGTCCCAGTTCCACCAGCTTCGGATCGGCTACATAATACAATCCGAATAAATCGGCACGTGCCTCTTCGATGGTAGAGCCATAAGCCTTCAACGCATCCGGATCTACACCCGGAAGCAACTTACCGGAACCGTGTCCCAGACATTCATGTAAATCTGTATGAAGCTCATCCGTCAAGTCAGAGTATGCATCGATCAACTGTATTTCCGCATCACTATAAACAAATTCTTCATTGAACCCGTTTCCATGAGCAGCTTTATTATAAGCATCCGTAATGTTTCCGATAGTCACTGATTTGGAGCCATGATGAGCACGAATCCAGTTGGCATTCGGCAGATTGATACCGATAGCAGTTGCCGGATAAAGATCACCCGCAAGGATAGCAGCAGTAATCACTTTAGCCGATACCCCTTTCACCTTTTCTTTCTTGAAAGATTTATCAACCGGAGAATGATCTTCAAACCATTGCGCGTTACTGCTGATAATCTCCGTACGATGTGTCGATTCCAGATCTTTGAAGTTCACCAAAGATTCCCAACTCGCTTTCATCCCCAGCGGGTCGCCATAACTTTCAGTAAATCCGTTCACAAAGTCGATTCGTGAATCAAGGTCTTTCACCCACAGAATCGAATATTCATCGAAATCTTTCAGATCACCGGTTTCATAGAATTGAATCAGCTTGGTGATAACAGCTTTTTGTGCTTCATTTTCTGCCACACCTTCCGCTTTCTTCAGCCAATAAACAATCTTCTCAATTGCCTGTGTATAGAGTCCGCCTACTTTCCAAACCTTCTCTGTCAACTTCCCGTTTTCTTTTACCAAACGACTGTTCAGTCCATAAGAAACCGGTGTTTCATCTTTCGGATCTTTCAGCACGCTATAGAAACTTTCCGCCTCTTTCTGCGTCACTCCATCATAATAGTTACAAGCAGAGGTCAACACAAGATCTTCGCCATCCGCCTGGTTTACCCGCTTCGGCATAACCGCCGGGTCGAAAATCACCGGGAACAGCTCTGCACAAAGTTGATCGGCAGTCTGCCCTTTCTCCAGCGGAAGCAACTTGGCATCCAGACCGAGCACGGCCTGTTTCAAGAATTCCTGTGAGAAGTTCGGCACAAATTTCTCCGTACCATAGTGGTGATGAATACCATTGGAGAACCATACCCTTTTCAGGTACACCTCCATGTTTTTGAAATCAGGTGTTGTTTTATCCCCCTGATAGTTTGTATATACTGCTTCGAGCATCCTACGGATTCTCAAATTATATTTTCCATTCTGGTCAAACAGAATATCCCTTCCTTCCAGAGCAGCCTCTGTCAGGTAATAAATCAGTTCCTTCTGTTTCAGCGTCAGTTCCTCAAATCCGGGAACCCTATAACGCAATATTTGTAAATCAGCAAATTGTTCCACTGTATAATCAAATTTTTCTGCTTCAGCAGTTGTTGTTTTACTTCCTCCGCACGATGTTAAGAGCGTGGCGGCCACTGTCATTAAAATCAGATGTTTTCTCATAATGCTAGCATTGATTAATTAAAATGAGAAAAGGAATTATCCCCAAAATTTATCTTTCAGAGGTAATTCCTTTTAATCAGTTTCGGAACGCGCAATTATTTCTTATTCTCGATATGTCTTTTGCGATATCCGTTAGGAGTCTCACCTACGTTTTTGTAAAATGCAGCGTAAAAAGATTGACGATTTGCAAAGCCAACCATGGCACTAATTTCTTCCACATTTTTGTCGGCATAACGTTTGTCAGTCAATAAATGCAAAGCATCTTTTACTCTGTACTCATTCAACAGGCAAGAATAGTTCATGCCAAAGCGTGAGTTTACTACTGCAGAAAGGTAACGAGTATTCGTCTTCAATTCTTTTGCCAAGTCCTTAGCTGAATAATCAGGATCCTTGTACTTCTTCTGTACAACGATGATATTCAAGATCTTGTCATACAACTCGTCTGCCAATTCCGGTCTAATCAAAGACCTGTATGCAGCCTTCTTTTCTTTCTTTTCCCTCAAATTGTAGGGACGTTTTTTCGGAGTTTCTTCCGTTTTTTTGTTCTCTAAATCACTCATTGAATTAACTGGTTAGGGTTTGTTCATTTGTTAATAATCGCTCAATTGCAACATAACATGTTACAAATGTCTTACTTTTTTTTTAAACACACAATTATTTTGTGCATTTTTTTTCTAAATAAACAATCAAAAACCTTGAAAAAGAAGGAATAGCCTTGAATAATAAGAAACTTTAACTTATTTATAATTCATATCAGAAACAGAAATCTACACATGACGAAAATTGCCGAAGAAAAATGTACCTTTGCAGCATGGATAAATCAGCATCAATGAGAGAAACTCTAAAGACATATTTCGGATACGATAGTTTCCGTCCTCTACAAGAAGAAATCATCCACCACGTCCTGAACAAACAGGATACATTGGTATTAATGCCTACTGGTGGGGGGAAATCGATCTGCTACCAACTTCCCGCACTGCTGTGTGAAGGCACTGCCGTTGTCGTTTCTCCACTCATCTCATTGATGAAAGATCAGGTAGAAGCATTGCTGGCAAACGGCATCGCAGCCGGGGCACTGAACAGCAGTAATGACGAAACGGAAAACGTTCATCTGCGACGTGCCTGCATCGAGGGGCGACTGAAGCTGCTTTACATTTCACCCGAAAAACTTTTAGCAGAAAAGGATTATTTATTACGGGATATGAACATCTCTCTGTTTGCTATTGATGAAGCGCATTGTATTTCACAATGGGGACATGACTTCCGTCCGGAATACACACAAATGGGAGTGCTCCACCAGCAATTTCCGCAAATACCGATTATTGCCCTAACTGCCACTGCGGATAAAATCACGCGTGAAGACATTGTACGACAATTGCATCTCAACCATCCCCGTGTCTTTATCTCATCTTTCGACCGCCCCAACATCAGTCTGACTGTAAAACGTGGTTTTCAAGCGAAAGAGAAGAACAAGGCTATCTTAGAATTTATTCACCGTCACGGGGGAGAAAGCGGGATTATTTATTGCATGAGCCGGAGTAAGACAGAAACTGTCGCACAAATGTTGCAAAAGCAGGGTATCCGCTGCGGTGTCTATCATGCCGGATTATCCACCCAACACCGGGACGAAACACAGAATGATTTTATCAACGACCGCATACAGGTGGTATGTGCCACTATTGCATTCGGAATGGGGATCGATAAATCAAATGTCCGCTGGGTCATACATTACAATCTACCCAAAAGCATAGAAAGCTTTTATCAGGAAATAGGCCGTGCCGGGCGGGATGGACTGCCCAGCAGTACTGTCCTATTTTATTCACTCGGAGATCTTATATTACTCACTAAATTTGCTTCGGAAAGCAATCAGCAGAGCATCAATCTGGAAAAGCTACAACGGATGCAGCAATATGCTGAAGCCGATATTTGCCGGAGAAGAATCCTGTTAAGCTATTTCGGAGAAACAACAACGGAGGATTGCGGTAATTGCGATGTTTGTAAAAATCCTCCTCAACGATTTGACGGTACGGTCATTGTGCAAAAGGCATTAAGCGCCATCGCACGTACAGAACAACAAATCAGCACAGGATTGCTGATTGACATTCTCCGTGGAAACTATTCTGCGGAAGTAACCGGAAAAGGGTATCAGGAACTTAAAACGTTCGGTGCCGGACGCGACATTCCTCCTCGTGACTGGCAAGACTATCTGCTTCAGATGTTGCAACTCGGCTACTTTGAAATAGCCTATAACGAAAACAACCATCTTAAAATTACTGCAAGCGGAAGTGATATTCTCTTCGGGAGAGCTAAGGCAACATTAGCAGTCATCCGGCACGAAGAAGTCGCCACTCAAAAAGGAAAAAAGAAAAAAGTGGTTGTTGCAAAGGTACTTCCTTTCGGCCTGGAAGGTGGAGAAAACGAGGATTTATTCGAAGCCTTACGCGGATTGAGGAAACAACTGGCCGATCAGGAGGCACTACCCGCCTACATCGTCTTGTCAGACAAAGTATTACACCTGCTTAGTATTTCCCGTCCTACCACTATAGAAGAATTCGGAGAAATCAGCGGTATCGGAGAATACAAGAAGAAAAAATACGGAAAAGACTTCGTTAATCTGATTAGGCAGTTTGTAGAATAATCATACGTCACTTGCACTGCTTAAGCTGTTCGTGCAAATCAGCCGGAGGCACTCCCAATGAAATGGCTTTCTCAAAGTCAGCTTTGGCAAGTCCTTTCTTTTTCTGTGCCAGATAGATATTCCCACGCAGCAGATAAGCATCAGCCGAGGCAGCATCCAACCGGATCGCTTCCTCCAAATCAACCAATGCCAGATCTTCATGCTTCATTTCACGTTCCACGTCGGCACGGGCAATATAAAGTGTCGCATCGTCAGGAGTAGCCGTAATCATCTTATTCAGAATTTCAAGAGATTCCCGGAATTTTCCTTCTTTCTGCTCCAGAGTAGCCAATCCCAGACGACCGCTATAACTCTGCGGATCCAGTTCCAGCAAACGATTATAATCGATTCTCGCAGCCGGATAATCCCGGCGGAGCACATAAATATAGGCACGCATCAACAAAGCTTCCTTGTTCTGCTTATCCTCATCAAGCACCTGACAATAATCGGTATAAGCACGGTCCGTTTTTCCCATTTCCATATAAATAGCGGCACGGTCGAGTAAAATAGGAACTGCCAAAGGAGCAAAATTCAGTGCAAAAGAATAAGACTCCAGCGCTTTATCAAACTCACCCAAGCGACGCTGTACCAATCCCAGGTTAGAAAAAAGCAACGCATTTTTGGCGTTCTTCGGTTCCAGCTTCAAAGCCTGAAGCAAAAGTTCCTCTGCTTTGGGAAGACTGTCTTTCTCAATACATTCAATGGCTCTCTCGGACAATTGCTGATAAGTTTGTGCAAAGGCAACAGCCGGAAAACAAAAAAGCAAAGCTATAATTATTCTTACCATGGTTCAGGTCTTTTTTATAATGAATGAATTAATCCAATGGATATGCGTCAAAAGCAAACAGTTCGGTCGACAAATAACGCTCTCCCGTATCAGGTAACAACGCTACTATTTTTTTGTTCTTAAATTCCGGACGCAGTGACAGTTGACGGGCAGCATACACAGCTGCTCCCGAAGAAATTCCCGCCAGCAGACCTTCCGTCGACGCTAACTCACGTCCCGCACGAATCGCTTCATCATCGGGTACACCCATCACCTCATCTACCACAGAAGCATCATAAAGTTTGGGAATAAAATTTGCTCCGATACCCTGAATACGATGCGGAGCCGCCTCTCCTCCTGCCAATACAGGAGACGACGCCGGTTCTACCGCCACAATATAAATATCCGGATTATGTTTCTTTAAAGCACGGGCTACACCGCAAACCGTTCCTCCGGTGCCCACTCCGGCCACAAAAACAGCCACTTCACCGTCTGTATCCCGCCAGATCTCTTCACCTGTCGTCCGCTCATGAACAGCCGCATTAGCCGGATTCTCAAATTGTTGTAAGATCACCGAACCGGGAATACTATCACGCAACTCCTGCGCCTTGGCAATAGAAGCTGCCATCCCTCCTAACCCGTCTGTCAATACAATCTGCGCACCCAGCGCTTTCAACAGATTCCGCCGTTCCAGGCTCATTGTTTCAGGCATGGTCAATATCAAATGATACCCTTTAATAGTGGCTACCATTGCCAACCCAACACCTGTATTTCCGCTTGTCGGCTCAATAATCGTCGCACCGGGTTTCAATAATCCCCGAACTTCAGCATCTTCAATCATCGAAAGAGCCACCCTGTCTTTTACACTTCCCGCCGGATTAAAAGCCTCCAGTTTGGCAATTATATTTTGTTCCAGACCGTACTTTCCGCTATAACCGGAAAGTTCCATCAAAGGGGTATTCCCCACTAAATCTGTTAGTTTCCTTGCAATCTTTGCCATCTTATTACTTTATTTTTGTCACAGACACGACAAAGATATGGAAAAAAAGGTATGTTTTATATCACTTCATGAGAAAGATAAGGAAAAGTATAGTAACTTTGTATCCGTTCAATCTTTTTAAGTTTACAGATATGAAAAAGAGAATCATACAATTTCTCACGACCTATTTTTTATTTGTTCTTTTATTCGTTCTTCAGAAACCAATCTTCATGGTTTACTACCATGACTTATATACCAATGTATCTTTAGGTGACTACTTCCGCGTCATGTGGCACGGATTGCCTCTGGATTTATCTCTTGCAGGCTACCTGACCGCTATCCCCGGCTTACTGCTCATCGCCTCCGCCTGGACCAATTCATCCATACTCCGCCGCATCCGGCAAGGATACTTCGGGGTAATCGCCTTTGTCATGGCTTGCATTTTTATCATCGACCTGGGATTATACGGCTTTTGGGGATTCCGTCTGGATGCCACCCCCGTTTTCTATTTCTTCTCTTCCCCCAAAGATGCTATGGCAAGCGTCAGCTTTTGGTTTGTACTATTGGGAATCTTATCTATGCTGATCTATGCAGCAATTTTATACTTCATTTTCTATTACGTCCTTATCCGGGAGAAAAAGCCCCTGAAAATACCTTATCGACGTCAGAATGTCTCGCTTGCGCTCCTTTTGCTGACAGCGGCACTCTTCATCCCTATCCGGGGCGGATTCAGCGTATCCACCATGAATTTGAGCAAAGTGTATTTCAGTCAGGACCAACGCATGAATCATGCAGCCATCAATCCGGCATTCAGCTTCATGTATTCCGCCACCCACCAGAATAATTTCGATAAGCAATATCGCTTCATGGACCCGAAAATAGCTGACGAATTATTTGCAGAGATGGTAGACAAACCTGTCGCAGCAACAGACAGCATCCCCCAATTATTGAATACACAACGTCCGAACATTATTTTTATTATCCTTGAGAGTTTCTCCACACACTTGATGGAAACTTTCGGAGGACAACCCAATGTGGCTGTCAACATGGATAAATTCGCTAAAGAAGGCGTATTATTCAGCAACTTCTACGGCAGCAGTTTCCGCACAGACCGCGGACTGGCATCCATCATCAGCGGATATCCCGGCCAGCCAAGCACCAGTATCATGAAATATCCCGAAAAGACGGACAAACTTCCTTCTATCCCGCGCAGCCTGAAAAATGCCGGATACAACCTGGAATATTACTATGGCGGAGATGCCGATTTCACAAATATGCGCTCTTATCTGGTATCTTCCGGCATCGAGAAGATTATTTCCGATAAAGATTTTCCTCTGTCCGAACGTACAGGAAAATGGGGAGCACAGGATCACGTCTTATTCCAACGCCTGATGAAAGACCTGAAAGAAGAAAAACAAGAAGAACCGTTCCTGAAACTCGTACAGACATCAAGCAGCCACGAACCATTCGAAGTCCCGTTCCACAGGCTGGATGATAAAATCCTCAATTCTTTTGCGTATGCCGATAGTTGCGTAGGAGATTTCGTGAAACAGTATCAAGAAACACCGCTATGGAAAAATACACTGTTTGTACTCGTTCCCGATCATCAGGGTGCATATCCGTATCCAATAGAAAATCCGCTGGACGGTCAAACCATTCCGCTGATTTTAATCGGAGGTGCAATCAAACAACCTCTTGTGGTAGATACCTATGCTTCACAGATTGACATTGCCGCCACCTTGCTTGCCCAATTAGGATTGCCGCATGATGAATTTACTTTCAGCAAGAATATCATGAATCCGGCCTCTCCTCATTTTGCATACTTTACCCGCCCGAACTATTTCGGAATGATTACCGCTGATAACCAATTAGTGTACAATCTGGACGCAAATACTGTGCAACTGGACGAAGGTACCGCCAAAGGAGCCAATCTGGAAAAGGGAAAAGCGTTCCTGCAGAAGCTCTACGACGACCTGGCGAAACGCTAGGAAATGAGTTATATTGAATATTTATAAAGTAATATAGAACAATAAAGCCTGATGATACACACCGGAATTGTCCAATATCTTTCGGAGATAGATACAAATATCTTCTTGTCTTTCAATGGCATACATTCCCCTTTCTGGGATTATTTCATGAGTTCTTTCACGGGTAAATTCATCTGGATTCCCATGTATGCCACTATATTGTATATTTTATTAAAAAACTTCCACTGGAAAGTAGTACTGTGCTACGTGGCTGCCATTGCACTGACTATCACCTTTGCCGACCAGATGTGCAGCAGCATCATTCGTCCGGTAGTAGCACGTCTGCGTCCCGCCAATCCGGAGAACCCGATTGTAGATCTAGTATATATCGTAAATGGTTACCGCGGAGGAAGCTACGGTTTCCCATCGTGCCATGCCGCCAATTCATTAGGTCTTGCCATGTTTGTCATATTCCTGTTCCGTAAACGTTGGCTAAGCATTTTCATCCTGACCTGGGCAATACTCAACTGCTACACACGTATATATCTGGGTGTACATTATCCCGGTGATTTACTCGTAGGAGGTATTATCGGAGGATTCGGCGGTTGGTTGTTCTGTACCATCGCCCACAAAGCAGCCATCTATCTGGAACCTTCCACCCGCACGAAGAGAAAAGAAATAAAACAATGGTCAGTCACTATCTATGTAGGATTACTGACTATACTCGGTATCGTTCTATACTCCACTATTAAAAGTTGGTAGAACACAACATATTTCGAACTAAAAAGTAAAAGCCTGACACCGTTATCCGATGCCAGGCTTTTACTTTTTTATCCGGGTTTATCAAGCTTTCCTGATATAATCAACAATCCACTGTCCTACTTCTTTTGTTCCGTACTTAGCACCGTCAGCCACCTGGATTTCCGGCGTACGTATATTCTCATCCAAAGAAGCATCTACGGCTTTACGAATCAATGCACCCTCTTCTTTAAGGTCGAAATACTCGAACAACATAGCTACAGAAAGAATCTGTGCCAACGGATTAGCAATGTTCAATCCCTTAGCCTGCGGCCATGAACCGTGAATCGGTTCAAATACTGGAGTACTTTCACCTGTAGAAGCAGAAGGAAGCAAGCCCATAGAACCACTGATTACAGAACCTTCGTCAGTCAGGATGTCACCGAATGTATTTTCCGTTACCATCACATCGAAGAAAGCAGGTTCCTGAATCATCTTCATTGCAGCATTATCCACAAACATATAATCAGTTGTCACTTCCGGATAGTTCGGAGCCATTTCCTGTGCAATCTGACGCCACAGACGGGAAGAAGCCAACACATTTGCCTTATCTACCACAGTCAGATGTTTTCTGCGCTTCATCGCATATTCGAAAGCCACCTTCAAAATACGTTCGATTTCCGGACGAGTATAATAGTTTGTATCATACGCCTTATCATTATCCTGGTACTTTTCACCGAAATACATACCTCCGGTCAGCTCACGGATACAGATAAAATCGGCATTCTCTACCAACTCCGCACGCAACGGAGATTTGTGGATCAGGCATTTGAATGTCTGTACCGGACGGATATTAGCGAAAAGACCCAGTTTCTTACGCATAGCCAGCAAACCTTGCTCCGGACGTACCTTGGCAGTAGGATCATTGTCAAATTTCGGATCACCTACGGCAGAGAACAAAACAGCATCCGCCTCTTTACAAACCTGATAAGTTGCTTCCGGAAACGGATCGCCTACTTTATCAATCGCATCAGCTCCACAGATTGCATATTCGTAACTTACTTTGTGACCAAACTTCTCGCAAACGGCACTCATCACATCTACACCTTGCACAGAGATCTCCGGTCCGATGCCGTCGCCTGCTAATACAGCAATTTTAAAATCCATAATCGTTTATTCTTCTATTTATATATTCTTATAAAAAACATTCTTCGGGCAAGTTGTTTCTCACTTGCTCTTCTCGTATTCATCTTCGATGAGGTTCAACATCTTCATAGTAGCCTTGATGGCAGCCTCTGTCTGGTCGGCATCGAGTCCGCGGGTACGGAACACCTGCTCATCATAACTCCACGTGATAACTGTCTGCACAAATGCATCCGTACGTCCACCGGGAGGAATGGTTACCGCATAATTGGTCAACATCGGGAATTTACGTCCTAATGTCACCTTATATATCTTACGCAGCGCACGAACAAAAGCATCATACTGACCATCGCCGCCTGAACTCTCTTCGTACTCTTTTCCGTTGATTTCTATCTTCAACGTTGCCATCGGTTTCAACCCATGAGCCAGATTCACAAAATAGCTCTTCAGTTTAACCTTCTCACCCACTGCTCCATGTTTCAACACATCCGAAACAATGTACGGCAAATCTTCCTGTGTAACCAGTTCTTTCTTGTCGCCCAACTCGATGATGCGTTCCGTTACCTTGCGCATAGCATCTTCGTCCAGCTCCAATCCGAGATCTTCGAGGTTCTTACGGATATTTGCTTTACCGCTTGTCTTACCCAATGCATATTCGCGCTTGCGGCCAAAACGTTCGGGAAGCAAATCATTGCAGTAGAGATTATTCTTGTTATCCCCGTCGGCATGCACTCCGGCCACTTGCGTAAAGACATTCTCACCTACAATCGGTTTATTGGCAGGTATCACAATTCCCGAATAAGACTCCACTACCCGGCTGACATCATTCAAACGGCTTTCGTCGATATTGGTCACCGCATTGAAATGGTCTTTCAGGATAGCCTGCACACTTGCGAGAGGAGCATTTCCTGCCCGTTCACCCAGTCCGTTGATGGTTGTATGCAATCCTTTGACACCGCTTAATACCGCGGCAAGGACATTACTCACAGCCAAATCATAATCATTGTGCGCATGGAAATCGAGATGAGTATTCGGATAACGTTTCTTCATCTTCCGCATATACTCTATCACTTGCAAAGGATTCAAGATACCCAACGTATCAGGCAACATAAAACGCTTGACACTCGTCTCTTTCAATCCATCCATCAACTGAAATACATATTCGGGAGAATCTTTGATACCGTTGCTCCAATCTTCCAGATAAACATTGACGGTTATATCCTGTTCGTCGGCATAATGCACCACACTTATGATATCCGCCAGATGTTCTTCCGGTGTCTTTTTCAGTTGTTGCGTACAATGCTTCAGTGAACCTTTACAAAGAAGATTTATCACACGGCATCCGGTACGCTGAATCCAATCGACAGAAGTATGCCCGTCGACAAAGCCGAGCACTTCCACTTTATGGAGCAGACTACGACGGGCCGCCCAGTCGCAAATCATCTTCACGGCTTCAAACTCACCGTCCGACACACGCGCCGAAGCAACCTCCACCCGGTCTACCTTTAAATCTTCTAACAGTAAACGGGCGATCATTAGTTTCTCATGAGGCACGAAAGATACTCCGCTGGTTTGTTCACCATCACGGAGCGTTGTGTCCATGATTTCTATTTTCACGCCTTCTTTTCCCATTCTTCTATTTTATCTTTATTGCTCAACAAGAAATCGATATCGTCCAATCCGTTCATCAAACAAAGTTTCTTGTAAGCATTGATTTCGAAATGTTCACTTTTACCTGTCGCCTTGTTGGTGATGGTCTGTTCGGGAAGGTTCACTTCCACTTCCATCTTCGGGTCCGCTTCTATCGAATCAAACAACTCCTGCAGAAACTCCTCGGTAACAACCACCGGCAGCACAAAGTTGTTCAACTCATTATTCTTATGAATATCGGCAAAGAAACTGGATACCACCACGCGGAAACCATATCCTGCAATAGCCCAGGCAGCGTGTTCACGGCTGGAACCCGAACCGAAGTTTTTTCCTGCCACCAATATCTGTCCGCTATAAGTAGGATTGTTCAACACAAAATCCTTGTTCAGGGAACCGTCAGCATTATAACGCCAGTCACGGAAAAGATTATCACCAAAGAATTTTTCTTCACGAGTGGTTGCTTTCAGGAAACGTGCCGGAATAATCTGGTCGGTATCTACGTTTTCTAAAGGAAGAGGTACACAAGTACTTGTTATTATATTAAATTTTGTCTTAGCCATCGTCTTATTTACAATTTAATGATTTACGAATTACGGTTGAATTACATCAGCTCTCTCGGATCGGTAATCACACCTGTCACCGCAGCAGCGGCAGCTACCAGCGGACTAGCCAGCAAAGTGCGTGCACCGGGTCCCTGACGTCCTTCGAAATTACGGTTACTGGTAGATACCGAATACTTTCCGGCAGGAATCTTATCATCGTTCATTGCCAGACAAGCAGAACATCCCGGCTGACGGATAGCAAATCCGGCTTCCGTCAATATCTTGTCGATTCCTTCCTTACGGATCTGTGCGTCTACCATCCATGAACCCGGAACCAGCCATGCAATTACATTCTCCGCTTTCTTACGACCTTTCACGATGGAAGCAAATGCACGGAAATCTTCAATACGACCGTTTGTACAAGCACCAAGGAATACATAATCAATCTTCTTACCCAACAAAGATTCACCCGGTTGGAATCCCATATACTCCATTGATTTCTTGAACGAAACCTGTGCAGCTTCACTCATTCCTTCCATAGTAGGAATATGCTGTGTGATTCCCATACCCATACCCGGATTCGTTCCGTAGGTAATCATCGGTTCAATATCAGCCGCTTCGAAACGGACTTCTTTATCAAACACGGCATCATCATCACTCTTCAATGTCTTCCAATAAGCCAAAGCCTTGTCCCATGCTTCGCCTTGCGGAGCACTTTCACGTCCTTTGATATATTCAAAAGTCACTTCATCCGGAGCAACCATACCACCACGCGCACCCATTTCAATAGAAAGGTTGCAAAGGGTAAGACGTCCCTCCATTGTCAGATTGCGGATAGCCGAACCTGCATATTCCACGAAGTAACCTGTAGCACCACTGGTAGTCATCTTAGACATCATATACAGAGCCACATCCTTTGCAGTCACCCCTTTACCCAGTTCACCGTCTACAGTGATACGCATTGTTTTCGGTCTCGACTGGAGAATACATTGTGAAGCCAGCACCATTTCCACCTCGCTCGTTCCGATACCGAAAGCAATCGCTCCCATTGCACCGTGAGTAGAAGTATGAGAGTCACCGCAAACAATCGTCATTCCCGGCAGGGTCAAACCACGTTCGGGACCTACCACATGGATAATACCATTCTTCGGATGCATCATGCCGTAGTGTGTCAGACCAAAATCCTTCGCATTCTGCGTCAGCGTGTCCACCTGCGTTTTAGAAATCGGATCTTCAATCTCCTTATCCTGATCGTGTGTCGGTGTATTATGGTCGGGCATACAAAATACCTTTTCAGGACGCAATACTCCGATTCCACGTTCACGCAATCCCGCAAAAGCCTGCGGACTAGTCACTTCGTGACAATATAACCGATCAATATAAAGCTGTGTAGGGCCATCTTCCACAGTAGTCACCACGTGGGCATCCCATATCTTATCAAATAATGTATTCATCTGTTTATTTACTATTTTACTAATTACTATTTACTCTTTCAATCAATCTCTGTAATACCAAACCGACTGTCAATCTCTTTTTTACGATTTGAATTTGTTAATACAGTCGATGTAGGCTTCTACCGAAGCAGCAATAATATCTGTATTGGCACCAAAACCATAATAAATCTGGTTATCGTATTCTACCTGCATGTGCACTTTACCTACATCATCACTTCCCTTACTGATAGCCTGAATAGTAAACTCTTTCAGAGTCATGTGGCGTTCTACAATCTTTTTCAATGCTTTGATGGCAGCATCTACCGGACCATTACCACTGGCACAAGCTTCAAACTTCTCACCGGCAATATTCAATCCCAAACTAGCTACCGAACGAACACCGACACCACTCGTCACCTGCAAGTAATCCAGTTTGATACGATGGTTCTGGCTACGGTCTGCACCTGCCAATACTAAAATATCATCATCATTAATATCTTTCTTCTTATCAGCCAACTTCAGGAACTCATCATATACCTTATCCAGTTTTTCCTGATCCAGATTCACTCCCAATATAGAAAGACGATTTTTCAATGCAGCACGTCCGCTGCGGGCAGTCAATACGATAGAGTTATCATCAATACCCACATCATGCGGATCGATAATCTCATACGTCTGTACATTTTTCAATACGCCATCCTGATGGATACCTGAAGAGTGTGCGAAAGCGTTACGTCCAACGATTGCTTTATTGGGTTGTACCGGCATATTCATCAGGCTGGATACCATACGGCTGGTCGGATAAATCTTCTGCGTATTGATATTGGTTTGAATATCTATTTCGTGATGGCTCTTAATAATCATGGCGATTTCTTCGAGAGCAGTATTTCCTGCACGTTCGCCAATACCGTTGATGGTAACTTCCACCTGACGCGCACCGTTCAAAACACCGGCTATCGTATTGGCAGTAGCCATACCCAAGTCATTATGACAGTGAGTAGAAAGTATGGCATTATCAATACCGTCTACATGGTCAACCAGGTATTTTATCTTGGCGCCATATTCTGAAGGCAAGCAGTAACCTGTTGTATCAGGGATATTCACTACGGTAGCTCCCGCTTTGATAACAGCTTCTACCACACGTGCCAGATATTCGTTATCCGTACGGCCTGCGTCTTCTGCATAAAATTCCACATCGTCTACAAAACGGCGGGCGTATTTCACAGCAGCTACTGCACGTTCGATAATCTCTTCACGATTCGAATTGAATTTATATTTAATGTGCGAATCAGAAGTACCGATACCGGTGTGAATACGTTTATGTTTAGCAAATTTCAGTGCATCTACGGCTACATCAATATCTTTTTGAACTGCGCGGGTCAAAGCACAGATAGTAGGCCAAGTCACCGCTTTTGAAATCTCAATTACTGAATTAAAATCTCCCGGGCTCGAAATGGGGAATCCGGCTTCAATCACGTCTACTCCCAACGCTTCCAATGCCTTTGCTACCTGAATCTTTTCTACTGTATTCAACTGGCATCCCGGAACCTGTTCACCATCTCTAAGAGTGGTATCAAAAATAAATAACCTATTGTCCATATTCTTATGTATATTATATAATTATTAGCATTAAAAAAAGCCTTTCACACTTGGAAGTGAGAAAGGCTTTCGTATATTTTCATTTATACACATTTACGCGCAGCACTCACTTCCACTAACCTTTGATAGTAGAATAATAATACCGCATAGTAGAATATGTATAAACATCTGATTCATTTCTTGTCTCTTTTATTAGTTTGACGGTGCAAAGGTATGGATTATTTCTTTACCACCAAATAATACGTTACTTTTTTATCGAAAAAAATATCATTTCATAAGTTAAAGCCGATTATTAGCAAAAATGTATCACGAATAAAGCGATATGTTTATTAAAACAGAAAGAGGGAGTAGAATGTTTGAACCATTCTCTCCCTCTCCTTCTTTATTGTTCTAAATCAATAGATTACTTCTTATCGCAACATTCTTTCTTTTCTGCGCAATCAGCTTTTTTGTCGCAAGCAGTAGCACAAGAGTCCTTAGCCTGGCAGCAAGAATCAGTTTCAACAACAGCTTCCACTGTTTCTACAGTTGTCTCTTCACCTTCAGAAGCAGCGTTAGTAGTTTTGTTACCAGTACAAGACATCATTGCAAAAGAAAATGTTACTGCTACAGCAGCCAAAAATAATTTAGTTTTCATACCTTTTAAATTTGCTTTAAACGTTTAATAAAATAATTGTCGGTCGCAAATATAGCACTTTTTTCGCAAAGTACCAAATGACAGAAAGCCCCTTGATTCAAAATGAATCAAGGGGCTTCTTAAAAAC
>NZ_QSUR01000033.1:0-77366 GCF_003439055.1 Bacteroides sp. OM05-10AA | reverse complement strand
GACTTACACCCGTTAGATAATGCTCATGCCGAGCGTACAAAGAAAGGAGCAACGAGGATCTATCCCCTTGCTCCTTTTGCTTATAAGCTTGTTTGTATGCGTTATCCTCATTTATACAAAATCTTTCAACTCTTGTTGTAAACGTTGACGTGTGAAGAATATGCGGCTCTTCACTGTACCTAATGGCAATCCTAATTTCTCTGCAATCTCACGGTATTTGAAACCTGATACGTGCATGGAGAAAGGAATCTTATACTCCCGGGGGAGTGCGTTGACGATGCGATGCATCTCTTTCAGGTCGTAAGCACCTTCGGTACTTTCAAATCCTGAATCTTGTGGCAGATTTAAGTGATAATAATTATCGGTGGTATCAACAAAGGTCTGATCGCGTACTATTTTGCGGTAGTTATTAATAAAGATGTTACGCATGATTGTGTACATCCATCCTTTGAAATTTGTGTCCGGAACATATTTCTCTTCATTGTCTAATGCTTTTAAAGATGTTTCCTGCAATAAATCATTTGCTTCTTCACGGTTGGCCGTTAATTTATAAGCGAAACGAAGCAATTCTTCCTGTACTCCAATTAAATCTTTCCTGAAACTTAAACTTTTCATACTTTAATGGTTTTATGGTTAATATTCGTTTTTTCTCGACATTTGCAAGTTTAAAGGAATTTTGTGTATCCAACAGGTGAAAATTTGTCATTTCTTGGGGGTTAATTCTATCAAATGACAGATTTCAGGTGCTTTCTGATAGTTTTTAGGTGGTATTTAGTAAATATTTCCTTTACCTCTTGGTTAAAAGAACCAAATAGATTACTTTTGATTTTATATTATTAAATAAAACAAAAGGCTATGACCATACTTATTATTGTAGGAATTATTGTATTGCTGGGCATTATCTTTGCTTCCATGTACAACTCATTAGTGAAATTGAGAAATAATCGTGAAAACGCATTTGCCGACATCGACGTGCAGTTGAAACAACGCCATGATCTCATTCCCCAACTGGTAGACACCGTGAAAGGATATGCCGCACATGAGAAAGAAACGCTCGACCGGGTGATTCAGGCACGTAACGGTGCAGTCAGCGCAAAAACGATCGACGATAAGATAGCTGCCGAAAATCAGTTGAGCTCCGCTCTTGCCGGATTGAAGATTACTCTCGAGGCTTATCCCGATCTGAAAGCTAATCAGAATTTCCTGCAATTACAGGAAGAAATTTCTGATGTAGAGAATAAACTGGCTGCTGTTCGCCGCTACTTCAACTCGGCCACTAAAGAATACAATAACGCCGTGCAGACATTCCCGTCGAATATCGTAGCAGGAATGACAGGATTCCAAAGAGAGATAATGTTCGACTTGGGGAAAAACGAACGTGCGAATTTGGAGCAGGCACCCAAAATTAGTTTCTAAAACCTTTATATACACCGTCCATCCAATTACAAAAGTCGAACACGCATGCAATACGTCGGAATCCAAACACAGCAGAGCCGGAATAATCTGCGCTCTGCGTTTCTACTATTCCTGTTTCCCTGTCTCGTGGCAGCACTCCTCTATTTGGCCTGCTACCTGTTGATTCTTTGGGGATATAGAAAGGGGATGGAAGTCGAAATGATGCCAATAGTCAATCATTTCTTCTTCTCTTCGTTACCATATACCATGGGGATTGTATTAATCTGGTTTCTGATTGCCTATTGGGCTAACACAAGCATTATCAATTCCGCCACCGGCTCCAAGCCGCTGAACCGTCAGGAGAATAAACGAGTTTATAATCTGGTGGAAAACCTCTGTATGTCTCAAGGCATGAAAATGCCGAAAATCAATATCATCTATGACAGTTCCCTGAATGCATTTGCCAGCGGTATCAACGAACGCACATACACCGTTACTCTCTCGGAGGGCATCATCCAGAAACTAAATGATGAGGAACTGGAAGCAGTCATCGCGCACGAGCTAAGTCACATCCGCAACCACGATGTACGCCTGCTGATTATTTCCATTGTCTTTGTCGGTATCTTCTCCATGCTGACAGAAATCACGTTTTATGCCATTACACACATGCGCGTGCGTAGTAACAGTAAAGGTAGCGGCGGTGTGGTTATCTTTATTCTTATCGCTTTAGTGATAGCCGCCATCGGTTATCTTTTCGCAAGCCTGATGCGTTTTGCCATCTCACGCAAACGCGAATATATGGCAGATGCAGGTTCGGCAGAAATGACGAAGAATCCGTTGGCACTGGCCAACGCTCTCCGCAAAATATCAGCAGATCCCGCTATCGAGGCAGTAGAAAGAAAAGACGTGGCACAATTATTTATTCAGAACCCCAAAAAGGCATCTAAAAGTATATTCAGCGGACTTAGCGGATTGTTTGCCACTCATCCTCCCATCGAAAAACGAATCGAAATACTGGAACAGTTCTAAATCGGGCTAAACTCATAAATAACAGGGGGTTCTGTTTAATTTTCATTAAAAGAAACAGAAGTATCCCTGTCTTTTTTGTATATTTGATTGTTATACATATATACATCAACCTAAATGCAAACTGATATGAGAACGAAGAAACAAATCTTTATGCTGTTACTAGCCTTGCTAGTGGGCATCCCTACCCTTTCGGCTCAACAAAGTAAAAAGGAAAAGAAGGAACAGAAGAAAGAAGCGGTAATGAAACTGATTGAATCAGAAAATTATAAGATAGATGTCAACACTGCCATGCCGATGCGCGGACGCTCCATCCCTTTGACATCTTCCTACTCACTGACAATCAGAAATGATTCGGTTATTTCTTACTTGCCTTATTATGGACGGGCTTATAGCATTCCGTATGGTGGAGGTGACGGACTTAACTTCAAAGCCATCCTCAAAGAATATAATGTGGAAATGGATAAAAAAGGGAATGCCGTTATCAAGTTCGTCGCACGTAATCCTGAAGACAGATATGAATTCAGAGCCAAAATATTCCCCAATGGTTCGGCAAGTATCGATGTCAATATGCAAAACCGGCAGTCCATTAGTTTTCAGGGAGAACTGGATATAAAGGAGGAAAAATAATGCCGTCCTTATTCTTCCGGCTCTTCACTACCTTTTAATATAGGCAGGCAAATGTGATATTTGACAGCTAAGATGCGGGTCAGGAATACCGCCAGTCCGCCAATCAACTGACAGGCGTATGATTCCAGACCTGCAACGTCGCACAGCCAGTATGCAATACCGCCTACAACGCAGGCCATTGCATAAATTTCTTTTCGGAAGATAAGAGGTATTTCATTGATAAATACGTCACGAATCACTCCACCGGCTGCTCCCGTAATGCTACCCATGATAATCGCCACCCAGAAAGGATAGCCTAAAGCAATGCTTTTGCCTACACCTACCACGGTAAACAATGCCAAGCCAATGGTATCGAAAATAAAGAAAGTATTATTGAGCCGGATGAGCCAACGTCCGAAACAGATTACCCACAGCAAAGCCAGTCCCGTACAAATCAGATATATAGGGTCGGTCATCCACCCCGGTGTCACGTCGAGCAGGACATCACGAATAGTACCGCCACCGATAGCAGTAGCAAGTCCTACCACATAAGCACCAAACCAGTCGAAACGTTTCGCCGAAGCCAGCCGGATGCCGCTAATAGCAAAGGCAAATGTGCCTATAAAATCAAGAATTTGAACGAATGTGGGCATATATTTGTTATTTTGTATGCAAAGTAACGAATAAATTCCGTAAGAAAATGTACTTTTGCTTCACGAATTAAACCGAATAAGATAGAAACAATATGAAAATAACAATTGTTGCGGGGGCACGCCCCAATTTTATGAAGATAGCTCCCATTACACGCGCTATTGAAGCCGCACGGGCGCTGGGTAAAAGTATCTCTTACCGACTGGTATATACAGGAAGGAAAGACGATACAAGTCTGGATGCTTCTCTCTTTTCGGACCTCGATATGAAAGCTCCTGATGTTTATCTGGGAGTGGAAAGTAGTAATCCAACGAGTTTGACAGCCGGAATCATGGTAGCCTTCGAACAGGAACTGACGGAGAATCCGGCACACGTAGTTCTCGTGGTAGACGATCTGACTGCCACCATGAGTTGTGCCATCGTTGCCAAGAAACAAGGAATCAAGGTGGCGCATCTCGTAGCCGGAACCCGTTCTTTCGACATGAAGATGCCGAAAGAGGTCAACCGTATGATTACAGATGGAATATCCGACTATCTGTTTACTGCCGGCATGGTTGCCAACCGCAACCTGAACCAGACAGGAACGGAAAGTGAAAACGTATATTATGTAGGTAACATTCTCATAGATACCATCCGCTACAACCGGAACCGTTTGCTCAAACCGATATGGTTTTCCGTATTGGGACTGCAAGAGGGAAATTATCTCCTGCTCACCCTCAACCGTCGCGTATTGCTAAACAACAAAGAAAATCTGCGTCAGTTGCTGAAAACAATCATTGAAAAATCTGCCGGTATGCCCATCGTAGCACCGCTGCACACATACGTACGAAATGCCATCAAAGAATTAGGCATCGAAGCTCCGAACCTCCACATAATGCCTCCGCAGAATTACCTGTTCTTCGGTTATCTGATAAACAAGGCAAAGGGAATCATTACAGATTCGGGCAACGTAGCCGAAGAAGCAACATTTATGGGTATTCCATGTATCACGCTCAACACGTATGCCGAACATCCCGAAACATGGCGCATGGGAACCAACGAACTGGTCGGGGAAGATCCTGTCCTGCTTGCCAAAGCAATGGATACCCTGATGCAAGGCGAATGGAAACGAGGCGAACTCCCCGAACGTTGGGACGGACGTACCGCAGAGCGTATCGTACAGATATTGGCTGATAAAAAATAGCACTGCTGCAAAGATACATTTCATCTTCCGGCATGTTACTTTCCATTTCATGCCGGAAAACTTTATTTATCCCGTAAAGAAACTCTTGTTTCCCCGTAGAGAAACAAGAGTTTCCCCATAGGGGGAACAAGGGTTTCCCGTAGAGAAACAATCACTATCCACGCGGGAAACTAATTTATCGAAAGGTGAATTACCCCTATTCCCTTTCATTGACAGATAACCAAAGCTTGTAAACAACAAAAAACGATGGGTAAAAAAAGTTATATATTCTGCTATCCTTAGAGTTATTTGTTAACTTTGCGCCCTACTACGAACGTTATGATACAACGATATAGCAAAATACTTATACTGTTCTTACTCGTATTGGCAGCTTCAGATGCTTTTGCGCAGCAAATAAAAGGGGTAGTCACTGATTCAGTTACCCATGAGCCATTGATGTATATCTCTGTTTACTATCAGGAAAAAAGAGATATGGGTACCATCACCAATATTGACGGAGAATACAGTCTTGAAGCCCGCAGAAACGGAGGAACTCTTGTGTTCTCTGCAGTAGGTTATATCAGTAAAACAGTTAGAGTAGGTTCCAACAATCAGACGGTAAACGTTAAGCTGGCTCCGGATAATGTGCTCCTGAACGAGGTTGTCGTGAAACCTCAAAAGGAAAAATACTCCCGTAAGAACAACCCGGCAGTTGAATTCATGAAGAAAGTAATCGAACACAAAAAGGCACAAGTCCTTGAAGTGAATGAATACTATCAGTACGACAAGTACGAGAAAATGAAGATGTCTATCAACGACCTCACGCCGGAAAAACTGGAAAAAGGAATCTACAAGAAATATTCATTCCTAAAAGATCAGGTGGAAGTTTCGGAAACAACCAACAAATTGATTCTCCCGATTTCCGTACAGGAGACGGCTTCGCAAACCATCTATCGCAAAAATCCCGAAAGCAAGAAAACACTTATCAAAGGTAAAAACTCCAACGGTATCGACGAATTCTTCTCCACAGGAGATATGCTCGGCACTGTATTGAAAGATGTATTTGCCGACATCAATATCTACGACGACGATATCCGGTTACTCCAACAGCGTTTCGTTAGTCCTATCGGTAACAATGCCATCTCATTTTATAAATATTATCTGATGGACACATTGATAGTAAACAAGCGCGAATGTGTTCACCTCACGTTTGTTCCGCAAAACTCGCAGGACTTTGGATTCACCGGACATCTTTATGTATTGAACGACTCCACTTATGCCGTTCAGAAATGTACGATGAACCTGCCTAAAAAGACCGGAGTAAACTTCGTCAACCGTATGGACATCGTGCAACAATACGAGCAACTCCCTAACGGAAACTGGGTATTGGCGGATGATGACATGACCGTAGACCTGTCCTGGAATTCCAACAAAACAGCAGGCGGATTGCAGGTGGAACGAACTACAAAGTATAGTAATTATAAATTCGATCCTATCGAACAACGACTGTTCCGGTTGAAAGGCAGCGTGATAAAAGAAGCGGATATGCTTTCGAAAAGCGATGAGTATTGGGCGAGTGTCCGCCAAGTGCCGCTGACGAAGAAAGAAAGTTCGATGGACGTATTCGTCAACCGCCTCGAACAGATACCGGGATTCAAATACATTATCTTCGGAGCGAAAGCGCTGATTGAAAACTTTGTGGAAACAGGAAGCAAAGGCCATCCGAGCAAAGTGGATATCGGTCCTATCAACACCATGATTTCAAGCAACTACATTGATGGTACCCGTTTCCGGTTAAGTGGTATGACAACTGCTCATTTCCACAAACACTGGTTCTTGAACGGATACGGAGCTTACGGTCTGAAAGATGAACGCTGGAAATATAGCGGTACGGTGACTTATTCGTTCAATAAACGCGATTATGTTGTCTGGGAATTCCCGAAACATTATCTTTCGGCATCGTACAGTTATGACGTAATGTCTCCGATGGATAAATTCCTGTTCACAGATAAAGACAATATCTTCCTGTCGGTAAAAACAACGACAGTAGACCAGATGTCGTATATGCGCGACGCCACCATTAATTATGAACTTGAAACGCTGACAGGATTCGGAGTGAAAGCCATGCTGCGCCATCGTAACGACGAGCCTACCGGCAAACTGGAATATCTGCGCAATGATGCCGCACAAACCCGTGTGCATGATGTCACGACTTCGGAAGCGAGTCTGACACTGCGTTATGCTCCGGGCGAATCATTTGTCAACTCCAAACAACGCCGCGTACCTGTATCGTTGGATGCTCCTATCTTTACCCTGACTCATGCCATGGGTTTCAAAGGAGTACTAGGTGGAGATTACAGTTTTAACCGTACGGAAGCAAGTGTATGGAAACGTTTCTGGCTCCCCGCTTCCTGGGGAAAGATTGATTGTAGCTTAAAAGCAGGAGCAGAATGGAACACGGTTCCTTTCCCGTTGTTGATCTTGCCGGAAGCTAACTTGTCCTACATCACCCAGCGCGAAACGTTCAACTTGATTAATAACATGGAATTCCTGAACGACCGTTACGCTTCCATGTCATTATCTTATGATATGAATGGAAAACTATTCAACCGTATTCCTCTTATCAAGAACTTGAAATGGAGGGAAATGTTCCGCGTACGTGCTTTGTGGGGAACATTGACAGATAAGAATAATCCGTTTAAGAGCAACAATCCCGATTTGTTCCGTTTCCCGACACGCGACGGTAAGTTCACCAGTTTCGTGATGGACCCGAAAGTGCCTTATATTGAAGGAAGTGTAGGTATCTACAACATTTTCAAGTTGCTGCACGTTGAATATGTACATCGTTTCACTTATCGTGATAATCCGGGTATCAACAAAAACGGTATTCGTTTCATGGTATTAATGGTATTCTAAAAAAATTATGCAACCTTTAGCAGAACGGTTACGGCCAAAAACTTTGGATGAATATATCGGTCAGAAACATTTAGTTGGACCGGGAGCCATCTTGCGGAAGATGATTGACGCAGGACGCATCTCTTCTTTTATTCTCTGGGGACCTCCCGGAGTAGGTAAAACGACTCTTGCACAGATCATCGCCAACAAACTGGAAACGCCTTTCTATACTTTGAGTGCTGTGACCTCTGGTGTGAAGGATGTGCGCGAAGTGATAGACCGTGCCAAGAGCAACCGGTTCTTTTCGCAGTCCAGCCCGATTCTGTTTATCGATGAAATCCATCGGTTCAGCAAGTCACAGCAGGATTCACTGTTGGGAGCTGTAGAGAACGGAACAGTCACGCTGATTGGTGCAACAACGGAAAACCCGTCGTTCGAAGTCATCCGCCCTCTCCTATCCCGTTGCCAGCTTTATGTACTCAAATCTTTGGAAAAAGAAGATTTGCAGGAACTTCTGCAACGTGCCATCACTACGGATGCCATACTGAAGGAACGAAAAATTGAATTGAAAGAAACAACAGCTATGCTGCGCTTCTCCGGTGGAGATGCCCGCAAACTGCTTAATATATTGGAACTTGTTGTGCAATCGGAGACGGAGGAAACAGTTGTCATCACCGATGAAATGGTGACCGAACGCTTGCAACAGAATCCACTGGCTTATGATAAGGATGGAGAGATGCATTATGACATTATCTCGGCTTTCATCAAGTCTATCCGCGGTAGCGATCCTGACGGAGCGATCTACTGGCTTGCCCGTATGGTGGAAGGAGGCGAAGATCCTGCCTTCATTGCCCGTCGGCTTGTGATCTCGGCTTCCGAAGATATCGGACTTGCCAACCCAAATGCGTTGCTTATCGCCAATGCATGCTTTGATACATTGATGAAGATCGGTTGGCCCGAAGGACGGATTCCTTTGGCCGAAGCGACGATATATCTAGCTACCAGTCCTAAAAGCAATTCGGCATACAGTGCAATTAACGATGCATTAGAGCTAGTCCGGTCAACCGGTAATCTGCCTGTGCCCTTGCATCTGCGCAATGCTCCGACCAAACTGATGAAACAGTTGGGATACGGACAGGAATATAAATATGCGCACAGCTATGAAGGTAACTTTGTCAAACAGCAATTTCTTCCGGACGAGCTGAAAGACAAACGGATATGGCAACCGCAAAACAATCCGGCAGAACAGAAACATGCCGAGCGAATGATACAGTTGTGGGGAGACAAATTTAAGAAATAAGTGTTCGTAAAATAAGTCACTCCCTTCTGTAAGAAAAGCTAAAAGCAAAATAAAGCAGTAGGAAACATTATAACATATTAATAATATTGAAATTGAAATGAAGATTGTAGTTTTAGACGGCTATGCCGCCAATCCCGGAGATTTATCCTGGGAAGGTATGAAGGTGCTTGGAGAATGTACAATTTATGATCGTACAGCTCCGGAAGAGGTATTAGAACGTGCAGCCGGTGCAGAAGCAATTCTGACTAACAAGGTAATCATCAATGCAGACCACATGGCTGCACTGCCCGAACTGAAATATATCGGTGTGTTGGCTACCGGATACAATGTGGTAGACACAGCTGCTGCAAAAGAACGGGGAATCGTCGTTACTAATATTCCTTCATACAGCACCGCTTCCGTTGCTCAAATGGTATTTGCGCATATCCTGAACATCACTCAACAAGTGCAACACCACTCTGAAGAAGTGCATAAAGGTCGTTGGGCTAACAACAAGGATTTCTGTTTTTGGGATACTCCGTTGATGGAACTGCGGGAAAAGAAAATCGGTCTGGTAGGACTGGGAAATACCGGATATACCACAGCGCGCGTTGCTATCGGTTTCGGTATGCAAGTGTATGCATTGACTTCAAAATCTCACTTCCAGTTGCCACCGGAAATCAAGAAGATGGATTTAGATCAGTTGTTCAGCGAATGTGATATTATCAGTTTGCACTGCCCGCTTACTCCGGAGACACGCGAAATGGTAAATGCACGCCGTCTGGGTATGATGAAGCCGACAGCTATTTTAATCAACACCGGTCGCGGCCCGCTTATCAACGAACAAGACCTTGCAGACGCTTTGAACAGTGGCAAGATTTATGCAGCCGGAGTAGACGTGCTTTCTACTGAACCGCCTTGTGCCGACAATCCATTACTAACTGCAAAGAACTGCTACATCACTCCGCACATTGCCTGGGCAACCATCGAGGCTCGTGAACGTCTGATGAATATTGCAATCAGTAACCTTCAGGCTTACATTGCCGGAAAACCGGAGAATATAGTCAATAAATAAAAAGCGATATATCCGAAAAGATAGAAAAGGCTTATATATAAAAACTCCCCTCATTTAACTTCTCTACCATGACATAGAGAATTAAATAAGGGGAGTTTATTTGTTCCTAGAAGAATCTCAATTCGAAATTCGATGTGGACAACGTATCAATATGAGTGTCCTCCTTCATCCATTTCTTTCTCGGTAATTTTGTGACGATCGATACTACGCCAAGCATAGAAAATATATGCAATTACGAATGGAACAAGAATAGAGACATAGGCCATTGTCTTTAGTGTAAATTCGCTGGAACAGCTATTGGCTAAAGTTAATGAGCTTTGCAGGTCTGTATATGACGGATAATAAGCGGTATTGTTGTACCCTGCTACCAGCAATAAAGATAAAACAGTCAGTACCGTACCGATTCCCGTAAACCAGATTCCTTTATCAAACGTCTTTTTAAGCAATGTCTTTCCAATGCCGAAAAGAACCAGTACCACACCAATCAGGAATAAAGCCAGCACTACCGGCATTTCGATAAAGTTAGTGAGATACTTATATGGCTGCATATAAATTTCCTGTGTATCCGGATTAACGGCAAAGCCATCAGATACCAATGTACGAATGACAAATGCCAAAAAGAATACAAGGAACAAAACTGTATTATTGCGTACTGCACGACGACATTTATCGGTCAGCTCCTTATCATCAATATTATTAATGAAATAGAGAGATCCCAACACACGGGCAAGGAAGAATACAGCCAATCCAAGAATTACATTCCAAATGTTGGTCAGTGCATCCAATCCGTGCCAGCCATTTCCCCAATGACTGATTACCGGCATAATGGTATCTGTCATATTGGCCTTATTAATATAGAAATCAGAACCGGTAAAGAAAGTAGCCACTGCCCCACCAAGTAACACAGGACCTACCACTCCATTAATCACCAAAAAAGTCCGGTATGTCTTTTTACCTAACAGATTTCCGGCTTTACTCTGAAACTCATAACTGACAGCCTGCAATACAAAACTGAAAAGTATAATCATCCAAAGCCAATATGCACCGCCGAAACTGGTACTGTAAAACAAGGGGAAAGAAGCGAAGAAAGCTCCTCCAAATGTAACCAATGTAGTAAACGTAAACTCCCACTTACGTCCGGTAGAATTCACCATCATCTTACGATGCTCCTCGGTTTTACCCAAGCAGAACAACAAAGAATTACCTCCTTGTACAAACAATAAGAACACGAGTATGGCCCCTAACAAGGAAACGACAAGCCACCAATATTGTTGTAAAAATATATACATATAGCTAAAATATTAAGTAATGAGTAATAGGTAATTATCAATTCTCCGGTCCTTTTTTGATAGCCTTTACCATAATTCCGACACCTGCAATCAGCATCACTGTAAACAGGAGCAAGAAGATAAAGAAAGTCGTTTGTACAGAGCTTACATCCAGTTTGGAGATGGCAGCCATTGTCGGCAACATATCACGGATAGCCCACGGTTGACGGCCACATTCGGCAACCACCCATCCGGCTTGTCCGGCGATGTATCCCAAAGGAATTGTCAGCAGAGCAATCCAGTGCATCCAACGCATCTGGCTTAAATCTTTCTTATAGATAAAGAAGAGAACGACAATAAAGAACAGGATGAAGTATCCGCCCAAGATTACCATTACACGGAACGCATAAAAGTTCAGAGGAACATTCGGAACCAGTTGGTTCACATCTTTGATATATCCGTAACCGAAATATGGAATATTTTCCTGTAATACTTTATATGCAATTTGAGCATCTTCCTCATGTCCTGCACTCTTTGCTGCACGATAGGCAGCCAATGCACCGATAGCCGTTTTTCCACGTTCTATCTTCTCGGCAGCAGAAAGAGCTGTCGATCCGTCTTTCTGTTGATAACCACCCTCGATGATATTTGTAATACCAGGAACGTAGCCGTCTACATTACGTTCTGCAAGGAAAGAAAGCATGCTGGGGATTTCAAAACGGAAGAGGAAAGGATCTTTCCCATCGTTGTAAGTCTTCTTTTCCGGGTTCAACACTCCTATTCCAACCAGACCTACATTAGTGCCGCCTTCATACAGACCTTCCACAGCAGCCAGTTTCATCGGTTGCGTCTGGGCAATCTGATAACCGGAACCGTCACCGGTCCAAACAGAAAGCAACGATGCTACTAATCCGAAAATCGCCCCAATCTTGATGCTGGCAAGCGCAAACTCACGATTACGTTTCTTCAGCAGATACCAACAACTGATGCCGACTACAAAAATAGCACCCAGCACCCAGCCGGACAATACCGTATGGAAGAATTTATTGACCGCTACAGGTGACGTAGCCACTGCCCAGAAATCTACCATCTCATTACGAACTGTATCAGGATTGAATTCCATGCCTACCGGATGCTGCATCCATGCGTTGGCTACGAGAATCCACCAGGCAGAAATCGTAGCTCCCAAGCCTGTGAGCCAGGTAGAAGCCAAGTGGAAACGTTTACTTACTTTGCCCCACCCAAAAAACATGACGGCGATAAATGTGGCTTCCATAAAGAATGCCAAAATACCTTCAATAGCCAACGGAGCACCGAAGATATCTCCTACAAACCACGAATAATTGCTCCAGTTCGTACCGAACTCAAACTCCAGAATCAAACCGGTTGCCACACCAATAGCAAAGTTTATACCGAAAAGTTTCATCCAAAACTGGGCAGTCTTTTTCCAAAATTCATTGCCTGTTTTATAATACAGCGTCTCCATGATTCCCATCACCACTGCCAGTCCGAGTGTGAGAGGAACAAAAATCCAGTGGTACATGGCTGTCATCGCAAATTGGGCTCTCGACCAATCGATCAGCGAGGTGTCAATACTTTCAATCATAATCCTATGTAGTTTAAGAGTTAAAAATCAGTAGATTTACCGGGGATGGCACGTTCTATCAGTTCGTTTCCCACGTATGTTCCTTTGTCGTCATCCGTAGGATGGTCACGGAGGAAATCAGGGAAAAAGAACATTTTGAGGATGAAGAACATAACGAATAATTTCAGCAGAATGATAACCCACAGGGTACGCCCCAAGGTCATACTACGGAAGCCCTCCAAATAGAAGTTCCAGATCGTAAGCAGTGTATTCTTCATATGTTGACGTTATAATTTGTAATGAGTACAAATATACATTTTTTATAATTAAAACAAACAACTAGTCGAAAAAGTTGCGCGATTTGTTGTGTTTTTCTTCAAAAACCTGCCTATCGACAGAAAAAAAACATTTAACGGCGAAATTACGTCATCCGTCTATCGTTTTTGCGGCATATATAATATGTACGTACCTTCGCTAACAGTAAATCAATAGAAGTATGAATATGATAAATGTAAGAAGATTGACAGTGATGACATTTCTTGGAGCAGGTATGCTGTCCGGCATATCTGCCCAAGTTTCTCCGCTGCAAGTCGATACGCTGAAAGAAACGAAAATTCCGGCTCAATGGGATTTACAGTCATGCATCGACTACGCAATAGAGCAGAACATCACGATTCGCAAGAACCGGATCACTGCGGCCAGCACGCAGATTGATGTGAAGACAGCTAAGGCTGCCTTGTTTCCCAGTCTTTCGTTCTCTACCAGCCAACAGGTGGTGAATCGTCCGTATCAGGAGACAAGTAGCCGGGTAAGCGGCAGCGAAATTATCAGTAGCAATAGTAAAACGAGCTACAATGGTAATTATGGACTGAATGCGTCGTGGACTTTATATAATGGTAATAAAAGACTGAAAACCATCCAACAGGAAAAGTTGAACAATCAGGTAGCCGAACTGGACGTAGCGACTTCCGAAAATAACATTCAGGAATCTATCGCCCAAGTGTATATCCAGATTCTTTATGCAGCCGAGTCTGTCAAAGTAAACGAAAGTACCCTGCAAGTTTCTATTGCGCAGCGTGACCGCGGACAGGAACTTCTGAACGCCGGAAGTATTGCCAAAAGCGACTTCGCCCAATTGGAAGCACAGGTGAGCACAGACCGATACCAACTTGTCACAGCGCAAGCCACTCTTGAAGATTACAAATTACAACTGAAACAATTGCTCGAACTGGATGGGGAGAATGAAATGAACATCTACCTCCCTGCCCTGTCCGATGAAAATGTACTGGCTCCGTTGCCTACCAAAAAAGATGTGTACATTAGTGCATTGAGTCTTCGCCCGGAGATTGAAGCTAGCAAACTTAATGTAGAGGCTTCCGAACTGGGTATCGGTATTGCCAAATCAAGTTATTTGCCCACAATCAGCCTTAGCGCAGGAATCGGAACCAACCACACCAGCGGCAGCGACTTCACTTTCGGAGAGCAAGTGAAAAACGGATGGAACAATTCGATCGGATTGTCTGTCAGTGTGCCGATCTTCAATAACCGTCAAACTAAAAGTGCCGTACAGAAAGCAAAATTGCAATACGAGACGAGCATGTTATCCTTGCTTGACGAACAAAAGGCTCTGTACAAGACCATCGAAGGACTCTGGCTGGATGCTAACAGTGCACAGCAACGTTATGCAGCAGCAAACGAGAAGTTGAAGAGTACACAAATCAGCTATGAGTTGATTAGCGAACAGTTTAATCTGGGAATGAAAAATACCATAGAACTTCTTACTGAAAAGAACAACTTGCTGCAAGCACAGCAGGAACAACTTCAAGCCAAATATATGGCTATACTGAATATGCAGTTGCTGAAGTTCTATCAGGGAGATCAATTAGCAATCTAAATAAAAGCATAATAAACGAATGAAAACGAAAAAGATTATCTTAATCGCTGTGGCAGTCGTTGTGGTAGCAGGTGCAGGAATCTGGTTCTTTGCAGGTTCACCGGCCAAGCACAAAGTCACCTACGCCACTGCCAGCGTGAGCAAAGGCGATATTTCAAATTCGGTGACTGCTACCGGAACCATCGAACCGGTGACGGAAGTAGAAGTCGGTACACAGGTTTCCGGTATCATCGACAAGATTTACGTAGATTACAACTCGGTAGTAACCAAAGGACAGTTGATTGCCGAAATGGACCGTGCCACATTGCAAAGTGAACTGGCATCACAACAGGCAACGTACGATGGTGCAAAAGCCGAATATGAATATCAGAAGAAGAATTATGAACGTAGCAAAGGCTTACACGAAAAGTCACTGATTAGTGATACGGATTTCGAACAGGCCCTCTACAACTATCAGAAAGCGAAAAGTAGCTATGATAGCAGTAAGGCATCGCTCGCAAAAGCAGAACGTAACCTGGCTTATGCTACTATCACCTCACCGATTGACGGAGTAGTCATCAGCCGTGATGTGGAAGCAGGACAAACCGTTGCTTCCGGATTCGAAACTCCGACACTGTTCACCATTGCTGCCGACCTGACACAGATGCAGGTAGTAGCCGATGTGGATGAAGCTGATATAGGCGGTGTAGTAGAAGGCCAGCGTGCCAGCTTCACGGTAGATGCTTATCCGAATGATGTATTCGAAGGCGTAGTTACACAAATTCGTCTGGGAGATGCAAGCAGTACGAGCAGTACAAGCACCACCACTACAGTAGTTACTTATGAAGTTGTAATCTCTGCTCCCAACCCTGATTTGAAACTGAAACCTCGTTTGACAGCTAATGTCACGATCTATATTCTTGATAAAAAGGATGTGTTGTCTGTCCCGAACAAAGCACTGCGATTCACACCTGAAAAACCGTTAATCGGTAATAATGACATCGTAAAAGATTGCGAAGGCGAACATAAACTCTGGACTCGTGAAGGAACCACATTCACCGCTCATCCGGTAGAAGTAGGAATCAGCAACGGTATATCTACAGAAATTATCAGTGGCATTTCCGAAGGAACAAAAGTAGTGACCGAAGCTACCATAGGAGCAATGCCCGGTGAAAATGTGGCTGCTGAAGGAAATCAGGAAAGTGGCGGAGAAAGAAGTCCGTTCATGCCTGGCCCTCCGGGAAGTAAGAAGAAAAAATAATTATTCAATGTGCCAATCCGTTATTGGCACATTAACACATTATTTACGATGAAAAAAGTAATTGAAATACAAAATATCAAACGTAACTTTCAGGTAGGCGACGAAACCGTCCACGCATTGCGGGGCGTTTCGTTCAATATCAATGAAGGAGAGTTTGTCACCATCATGGGTACTTCCGGTTCGGGAAAATCCACGCTGCTTAATATATTAGGCTGCCTGGACACCCCGACCAGTGGAGAATATCTGCTCGACGATATTCCCGTACGTACGATGAGCAAGCCTCAACGTGCAGTACTAAGAAACCGGAAGATTGGCTTCGTGTTCCAAAGCTACAACTTGTTACCTAAAACGACGGCTGTAGAAAATGTGGAACTACCGCTTATGTACAACTCTGCCGTGAGCGCTTCCGAACGCCGTCGCCGCGCCATCGAATCCCTACAGGCTGTAGGATTGGGAGACCGTCTGGAACATAAATCCAACCAGATGTCCGGTGGACAGATGCAACGCGTTGCCATCGCACGCGCATTGGTCAACAATCCGGCAGTGATTCTTGCCGACGAAGCGACCGGAAACCTCGATAGCCGTACCTCTTTCGAGATACTTGTACTGTTTCAAAAGCTTCATGCAGAGGGACGTACGATTATCTTTGTAACACATAATCCCGAACTTTCGCAATATAGTAGCCGGAATATCCGTCTGCGTGACGGTCAGGTTATAGAAGATACAACCAATCCGAAAATTCTGTCTGCTGCCGAAGCGCTGGCCGCATTGCCGAAAAACGACGAGGATTAATAATTATTCAATGTGCCGATATACTAATGTGCCGATTGCTGAACAACAAACAGGTTGAGTGACTATACCTTCAGAAAATTGCCCCATTAGTATATGGACAAATTAGCAAATTATTCATTATGAATGGAACTAATTTATTTAAGATAGCTCTCCGGGCATTGGCGAACAATAAGCTGCGTGCTTTTCTAACCATGCTTGGTATCATTATCGGTGTTGCTTCTGTCATCACGATGCTGGCTATCGGACAAGGTTCGAAGAAAAGCATCCAGCAGCAGATTTCCGAGATGGGATCGAACATGATTATGATTCATCCGGGAGCCGATATGCGTGGAGGTGTCCGGCAAGACCCGTCTGCTATGCAGACTTTGAAGCTTGCCGACTACGAAGCCTTGCGTGATGAGACAAGTTTCCTGTCCGCCATCAGTCCCAATGTTTCATCATCGGGGCAACTCATTGCCGGAAACAACAACTACCCGGCTTCCGTGAATGGTGTCGGAACAGAATACCTCGACATCCGCCAGCTGACTGTTGAAAACGGAGAGATGTTCACTGAAGCCGACATACAGAGTTCGGCCAAAGTATGTGTGATTGGAAAGACTATAGTAGACAATCTTTTTCCGGACGGAAGTGATCCGGTAGGTAAGATTATTCGTTTCAGTAAAATACCGCTTCGTGTGGTAGGTGTGCTCAAAGCCAAAGGCTACAACTCTATGGGACAAGACCAGGATGCAGTAGTGCTTGCGCCATACACCACAGTGATGAAACGTCTGCTTGCCGTTACGTATTTGCAGGGAGTGTTTGCCTCTGCCCTTACCGAAGATATGACGGATTATGCTACTGACGAAATCAGTACGATCCTCCGTCGCAACCATAAGCTGAAAGCTTCGGATGACGATGATTTCACCATCCGTACCCAACAGGAATTGAGTACGATGCTCAACTCAACCACCGATTTGATGACAACCCTGCTGGCTTGTATCGCAGGTATTTCATTGGTAGTAGGTGGTATCGGAATTATGAATATCATGTATGTATCCGTTACGGAACGTACCCGTGAAATCGGTCTGCGTATGTCTGTCGGTGCACGTGGAGTCGATATTCTAAGCCAATTCCTTATCGAGGCCATCATGATTAGTATCACGGGAGGTATTATCGGAGTGATTATCGGCTGCGGGGCCAGCTGGATTGTCAAGAGCGTAGCGCATTGGCCTATCTATATCCAGCCGTGGAGTGTATTCCTTTCCTTCGCAGTATGTACTGTTACGGGCGTCTTCTTCGGATGGTATCCGGCTAAGAAAGCAGCAGATTTAGACCCGATAGAAGCCATCAGATACGAATAATTGATTGACAACCGTCGGTTGTCAATTAAAAAAATTATCTTTGTCTTTATGAAACAAACCTTTACATCCGCACGTCGTCCCCTGGAGATACTGATACACATTATCAGCTGGGGGATTATGTTCGGTTTCCCGTTCTTCTTCGTTGAACGTGGAAACGGGAACATCAACTGGATGGCCTATATACGCCATCTTGCTGTACCACTCTCTTTTATGATTGCGTTCTACGTGAATTATTTCATTCTTGTTCCCCGTTATCTGTTTCAGAGTCAGGCCAAAAGATATATCGTCTACAACATTATCTTTTTATGTGTCATCGGCATTTTGTTACATCTCTGGCAAAGCCTGACATTCGATCCGTCATTTGCACCCAAAGCCAAAAGACCGGGTATGCCTCCGGGATGGCTGTTCTTCCTTAGAGATATGTTGAGTCTCGTATTTACTATCGGCCTAAGTGCCGCTATCCGTATGAGCGCGCGATGGACGCAAAATGAAGCTGCCCGCAAAGAAGCGGAACGAAACCGTGCGGAAGCGGAACTGAAAAATCTGCGAAACCAACTGAACCCTCACTTTCTGCTGAATACCCTGAATAATATCTATGCACTGATTGCATTTGATTCGGACAAAGCGCAACAAGCAGTTCAGGAGTTGAGCAAACTGCTTCGTTATGTGTTATATGATAACCAACAAACGTACGTTCCTCTCTGTAAAGAGGTTGATTTTATCCGAAATTACATTGAACTGATGCGCATCCGTCTGTCGGCCAATGTACAGATGATTACTAAATTTGATATTCAGCCTGACAGTCAGACGCTTATTGCTCCGCTTATTTTTATCTCATTGATAGAGAATGCTTTCAAGCATGGCATCTCCCCTACTGAATCGAGTTTCATCAGTATTCATCTTTCGGAGAATGATAAGGAAGTGATTTGCGAAATCCGCAACAGTAATCATCCAAAGACAGTGGAGGATAAAAGTGGCTCGGGTGTGGGACTGGAGCAAGTCAGCCGCCGGTTGGAGATTCTTTATCCCGGGGCTTATACTTGGTCGAAAGGCATCTCAAAAGATGAAAAAGTATATGAATCGAGATTAAGTATCAAGATCAGAGAATAGATTTCAAAACATTGGATATAAAAACTTTAGATATAAAATAGTATGATGTTACGTTGTGCAATTGTTGACGATGAGCCGTTAGCTCTTAGCTTGTTAGAGAGTTACGTGAATAAAACCCCGTTCCTGCAACTCGTAGGAAAGTATTCCAGTGCGGTTCAGGCAATGAAAGAATTGCCTGGCGAAGAGGTCGATCTCCTGTTTCTGGACATCCAGATGCCGGAGCTTAATGGTTTGGAGTTTTCGAAGATGGTAGATCCGCACACCCGCATTGTGTTTACTACCGCTTTCGGACAGTATGCCATCGACGGTTATCGTGTCAATGCACTCGATTACCTGCTGAAACCAATCTCCTACGTCGATTTCCTGCAAGCTGCCAACAAGGCCCTTCAATGGTTCGAACTTGTACAGAAACCGGAAGAGATAGACAGTATTTTTGTGAAAAGTGACTACAAACTGGTACAAGTGGACTTGAAGAAAATCATGTATATCGAAGGACTGAAAGATTATATTAAAATATATACGGAAGATGCTTCCAAACCTATTCTATCACTGATGAGTATGAAAGCAATGGAGGAACTTTTACCGTCCAGCCGTTTCATACGCGTGCACCGCTCATTCATTGTGCAAAAAGATAAGATACGTGTGATCGACCGCGGCCGTATTGTTTTTGACAAGACATATATTCCTATCAGCGATAGTTACAAGCAAGTTTTTCAGACTTTTCTTGACGAAAGGAGCTAATTATTCATGAATTTATCGGTAAAAAAGTGAATTTTGTCGATTATAGTTTGTCAAAACCCGTTTTATATCTACCTTTGCAACGAACAGAAAGGGATTGTGAAATTCCAAGAATAGAATAGTTTAGTTAAGTCTAGTTTAGTTTTTGTGTTAATAGCTCCCTCGTCGGCGGACGAACTAGGGAGCTATTTTTTTTATTTATTACAGGAATATAATTGCACAAAATATACATATTTTCCATAACTTTGCAGCGACAAAGGATCACACAAATGGAATATAGCGTAGAAGAACTAAAAAGTGCATTAATAGAGAAATGCGAGAGTGAAGGTATCCTGTATGCAACGGTTGCAATGGACCGTCGTACTAAAGAAATGATTCTTCCTGATACTTTACAAGGAGCTCTGAAACATCCGGAATTCTTCGTATGTACCTGCAAGAAAGTAAAAGACCAATATGTAGTGGAGGAGATTACTAAAGTGTAATACTCCCCCAGTCTTTTATTTTTTATTCGCCCAGTTCACCTAGCAAATCGTAGGAAGGAGCAAAGAAAAGTGTTCCCGTAACTGCTGTACTAAAGTCCAGTAAACGGTCGGTATTGCCTACCGGATTGCCAATAAACATACTTTCCAACATCTGCCGGGTAGTAGTGAACGTACTTGCATAGCCGATGAAGTAAGTACCATATTCTCCTTTAGATGTATTGGCGAACGGCATATTGGCACGCACTATTTTCAGGTCATCACCAATATTAGTGACGGCATTATGCGCATTTTGAGGTTTCTCCTCGTCAGACAGTTCGACATCGTTAAACTTACGACGTCCGATCACTTTCTCCTGTTCTTCCACAGGCAAGGAGTTCCACGCAACCATATCGTGAATATACTTCTGCACAAAGACATAGCTGCCTCCTGCAAAATCAGCATCTCCCTCTCCTACAACTGCAAAATGATAGGGATTTTCATCAACCGCCGGATTCTCCGTTCCATCCACAAAGCCGATAATGGCTTTGCCATCCATATATCTGAAACCGTGAGTTTCGTCGACAGGTTCAACCACGCCTTGAAGTTTCTCATCGATGATAGATGCAAACTCAAAACATAATCCCATCTGTTTTGCACGGATATGAAACAATAAGTCGCCCGGAGTAGAAACTGCCGTATGCTTCTCGCCTTTTATCTCTTCGAAAGTTTTCAGTTCTTTGGGTTTTCCTTGTTCCGGGAAAAGACGGCTCCAGGCATCGGCTCCAAATCCCATGGTACAACTGAACATCATATCAGGAAAACGGTTACGCATACTGCGAATCAGGGCCGAGAAATTGGCACACACATCTTTTACTTTGTCAAGAGTTTCAGGCGAATCTTTTAAAGTATAAACAATAAAAATAACATTTTCGCCTTGTTTCCCCGCTACGTCTTGTGGGATATTACCACCAAATGAATGTTGATAAGGATTCATATTTTTCTTTTTTTTTCTATTAGTTTCGTCAATGAAATAGTTCTGTTCTAACTCATCTTTTTATTAGGATCTTCAATATATGCGGCAGCCCCTTTATCCATAAACAGTTCTACATTTTGCGCATGATGAGCCACATAGGCTGCGGGACCAGTGTCTCCCGAATTACAGATTTCTTCTACTACATCGGCTTTGTTTTTTCCGGTAATCAGGAAAATGACATAGCGGGCATTCTGAATGGGGTATCCCGTCATTGCGATACGCTTCTGCCCGTTACGGGGATGTGCACTGACCACATAAATAGAGTTTGAAGTCAGCAAATCTTCTTGCCCGGGAAAGATCGAAGAAGTGTGTCCGTCATCTCCGGCTCCCAACAGTATAATATCGAATTCCGGCCAACCACGCTTAAACGGCACTTGCTGTCGGACTAACTCCGAATAACGAACCGCCTCTTTCGCAGGCTTTGCCTCTCCACGGATACGGAATACATTCTCATAGAGAATAGGAGTGATACCCAAAAGAAGGTTGCGCATCATTCCGTAATTACTGTCCGAATCATCGGGAGGCACACAACGTTCATCCACCCAATAAATCCGCATACGGTCCCAAGGGGTAATTTCCATATATTCATTCGCCCATAAATCGAACATCAGAGCAGGGGTATTACCACCACTAACTGCGATATTGAACACTCTGTCCGGCTCTTCATTCATGATTTCCACCAGGCGGAGTATCAATGCTCGTGAAGTTTCAATTGATGAGGGAAAAACTGATAGTTTCATAATTCACAATATTGATCTGTATTTGTCAAATTCTTACAAGGATTCGTCCAGTCAGCCCCATGTTCGTGCATCATTGCTTCGCTTTCCAAAGGTCCCCACGTACCTGCGGGATAACCGTAAAGAGGCGCATCGGGGTTATCTTTCCAATAGCGGAGCACCGGATCGAAGAATTTCCATGAGGCTTCTACTGCATCACTTCGAGTAAATAAAGTCGGATCGCCCTGGATACAATCATCTATCAGACGGGCATAAGCGTCACCACTAGGCACACCGCCCAACTGTGCATAACTGAAATCCATCGTCACCTGGCGGACTTCGAAACCTGCACCGGGGACTTTCATTCCGATTTTGAGCACAATTCCTTCATTCGGTTGCAAACGAAGGATCAATTTATTAGCCCGTGGACAGTTGCCACCGGCACAATGAAACATCTGGTGAGGTGTTTCCCGGAAATGAACAACGATTTCCGTTACTTTCGTCGGCATTTGTTTACCTGTACGAATGTAGAACGGAACGCCGCTCCAGCGCCAGTTACTAATGCCCAGTTTCATGGCAATATAAGTTTCCGTGCGCGAATCGGGAGCCACTCCTTTTTCTTCACGGTATCCCTTTTTACTACCGGAGGCTGTATATTGTCCGCGAACAATATGTTCATTCAAATCGACATCATTCAATGGAGTAAGAGATTCGTAGACCTTCACCACTTCATTACGGAAATTGTCTGCATTGAAAACAGCAGGCGGTTCCATAGCCGTAAGGGCCACGAGCTGTATCAAATGATTCTGCACCATATCCCGCAGCGCACCTGCCGTTTCATAGAACCCGCCTCGTTGCTCGATACCCAGATTTTCTACGGCTGTAATTTCTACGTAGTCAATATAGTTACGATTCCAGAGAGGTTCGAAGATACCGTTGGCAAAACGGAAAGCCAGTACATTCTGGGCCGTTTCCTTACCGAGAAAATGGTCGATACGGTAAATTTGATGCTCATTGAAAACAGAGGCATACGTTTTATTCAGTTCAAGTGCCGACTCGAGATCATAACCGAAAGGTTTCTCAACGATGATGCGCGAGTGGGGAGTGTTAAGTCCGGCAGCTTTCAAATAGAGGGGCACTACTCCGTAAAGTGATGGCGGAGTGGCAAGATAGAACAGCAGATTGTCCGGATCTACCTCATTAGTCAATTCCACCAGACGTTGGCGGAGTTGCGGGTAACCTTCTTCTTTTGCCGGGTCCATCGGTAAATAGTAGAGATGGGAGACAAATGAAGCCATAAGAGCTGTGTCCTGTTCTTCGGACTTGACAAACTGTTGTAGTTCTTCTAATATATAGGAACGGTAGTTATCGTCAGAATAGACCGTACGCCCGATACCCAATATGGAAAACTCTCCGGTCAACCGTTTTTCACGGTAGAGGGAGTAAAGGGCAGGCATCAGCTTACGCTTGGTCAAATCACCTGACGCACCGAAAATTATCATTGCAAATTTATCCATCATTCAAGAATTGTTTTGATTTATGTTTTGAAATGGTAAATAATCATTTATGAGTCCACCACAGAGGACACGGAGAACACAGAGTTCTTCTCTCTCTTTCTGCAAGTAAAACAGAGCGATAAATACAATTATAAATACGTGAAACTCTGTGTTACTCCATAGTAAATAAAAATATAAAACCTCTGTGTCCTCCGTGTCCTCTGTGGTGAAATATAATTTATCATTTCAAAACTATTTTTCTATTTAAACATTATATGTGCCCGATTTCGTATCTCCTCCGTGACCTGTCCAGTTCTCGTGGAAGAACTGTCCGCGCAACTCATCCTTACGCTCAAAAGTGTGCGCACCGAAATAATCGCGTTGTGCCTGCACAAGGTTGGCGGGCAGATCAGCAGAAGTGAGCGAATAGAAATAGTTGAGGGCAGAGGAGAAAGCAGGAACGGGAAGTTCTTCTTTCATGGATTCCGCCACCAGACTCTTCCATCCGGGAAGCAATGTCTTCATTTCTTCTTTAAAATAAGGAGCCAACAACAAGTGTTTAGGCTTGTCGGTGGCTTCGAAGGCAGCAGCAATATCGTTCAGGAATATACTGCGGATGATGCATCCCCCACGCCACATACGCGCAATGGAAGCCAGGTCGAGATGCCAGCCGAAAGCGTCGGAAGCACGTTGCAACACGGCGAATCCCTGGGCATAAGAGACGAGTTTGGAAGCATAAAGAGCAGAAAAGATATTCTTTACGAGTTCCGCCTTATTATATATAGGTTGTGTATGTTGACACTGGAATTGCTTGGAAGCCAGGTGACGCAAGTCTTTCTGTGAAGAAAGGCTTCGTTCGAATACCGCCGTGGCAATTAGCCCTAACGGCATACCGAGTTCCATCGCATTGATAACCGACCATTTTCCGGTTCCTTTCTGTCCGGCTGCATCCAGGATTTTATCAATGAGATAACCTCCGGATTTGTCTTTATGCCGCAGAATGTTGGCGGTGATCTCGATCAGATAACTGCGAAGTTTGCCTTCGTTCCAACGGGCAAAGACATCAGCCATTTCCTCATTGGTCAAATCAAGCAACTTTTTCATCACCCAATAGGCTTCGGCGATCAGTTGCATATCACCATATTCGATACCATTGTGAATCATCTTCACAAAATGACCGGAGCCGGCAGGACCCACCCATTGACAACAAGGAGTGCCATCCGGTGCTTTTGCCGCAATACTTTGAAGAATCGGCTTCACTTCCGGCCATGCTTTTTCCGAACCACCGGGCATGATAGAAGCTCCATTCAAGGCTCCCTCTTCACCACCGGACACACCGCTACCGACGAAAAGAAATCCCTTTGATTCCGCCAGTTGGACACGGCGGTTCGTATCTTCGTAATTAGAATTACCGCCATCAATAAGGATATCTCCCGGTGAAAGCAGCGGGAAAAGCTGATCCATCAGTTCGTCAACAGGACTTCCGGCACGAACCATCATCATAATCTTACGGGGAATAGCTATCGAATCTACAAATGCCTTTATATCTGTGAATCCTTCGATGTTTTTACCTTTTGCACGACCATTCAGGAAGCGTTCTACCACCCCCTCTTCTACTCCGGGAACAGTACGGTTATAAACCGACACGTGCCATCCCTTACTCTCCATGTTTAAAGCAAGATTCTCGCCCATCACAGCCAAGCCGATAAGTCCGATATCTGTTTTATTCTGATTTGCCATAACTTGTATATTTTGAATATTCTTTATCTTAGTAACATTTGAAATGCACATTTGTTCGCAATATTTTAGATTAAAATATTATTTTTGTGGTCTACAAATAAAATCAAGGATGAAGAAGATCAAAATCGGTTTGTTGGCACGCATCGTTATCGCCATCATTTTGGGTATTGCCATCGGCACAGTTTTCCCGGCTCCGCTAGTGCGAATATTTGTTACGTTCAATGGCATTTTCAGTGAATTTCTCAATTTCTCTATCCCATTGATTATCGTCGGACTGGTTACTGTGGCTATTGCCGACATCGGAAAAGGCGCAGGAAAAATGCTACTCGTGACGGCTTTGATCGCCTACTTCGCTACTCTTTTTTCAGGCTTTCTCTCCTACTTCACAGGAGTCACAGTATTTCCTTCGCTCATCGAACCGGGCGCACCACTTGAAGAAGTAAGCGAAGCGCAGGGAATCCTCCCCTACTTCTCCGTCTCCATTCCGCCACTGATGAACGTAATGACAGCTCTGGTTTTAGCTTTCACACTGGGGTTAGGACTGGCGTCACTCAACAGCGACGCATTGAAAAATGTGGCACGTGATTTTCAGGAAATTATCGTACGAATGATAAGTGCCGTCATTCTACCGTTGCTACCGCTTTATATCTTCGGCATATTCCTCAACATGACACATTCGGGACAAGTATATTCTATCCTGATGGTGTTTATTAAAATTATCGGAGTCATCTTCGTTCTTCATATTTTCCTGTTGGTTTTTCAGTATTCCATTGCGGCATTGTTTGTGCATAGAAATCCATTCAAATTGCTTAGCAAAATGCTGCCCGCTTACTTCACGGCATTGGGTACACAATCATCTGCAGCCACCATTCCCGTGACGCTGGAACAGACCAAAAAGAACGGAGTATCTGCTGAAGTAGCCGGATTTGTGATTCCGCTATGTGCCACCATCCATCTATCGGGCAGTACACTGAAAATTGTAGCCTGCGCACTGGCATTGATGATGATGCAGGGAATGCCGTTCGACTTCCCCCTGTTTGCCGGGTTTATCTTTATGCTGGGTATCACTATGGTAGCTGCTCCGGGAGTTCCGGGTGGAGCAATCATGGCTTCCCTGGGGATTCTGCAATCCATGCTCGGTTTCGACGAATCGGCACAGGCTTTGATGATTGCGCTTTACATCGCTATGGATAGTTTCGGCACTGCCTGCAATGTGACGGGAGACGGAGCTATCGCTTTGATTATCGACAAAATAATGGGAAAAAACCGTGCTGAATGACTGTGCTGAAAAATAATTGGAAAGTCACTTGGCTAGGTCACAAAAAATGCCGACATTTGCACCCACATTTTCAATTATATAAATAATTAGCGTATGAAAAAAGCCCTAATTTCAGGCATCACCGGGCAAGATGGTTCTTATCTTGCCGAATTTCTATTGCAAAAAGGTTACGAAGTACACGGTATACTCCGTCGTTCTTCTTCGTTCAATACAGGACGTATTGAGCATTTGTATTTTGACGAGTGGGTGCGCGACATGAAACAGAAACGTACGATTAATCTGCATTATGGGGATATGACAGATTCTAGTTCGTTAATTCGTATTATTCAACAGGTGCAACCGGATGAAATCTACAATCTCGCAGCTCAAAGCCACGTGAAGGTTTCGTTCGACGTTCCGGAATACACTGCCGAAGCGGATGCTATCGGTACGTTGCGTATGCTCGAAGCTGTACGCATCCTGGGACTGGAAAAGAAAACCCGCATCTATCAGGCTTCTACTTCCGAATTGTTCGGTAAGGTGCAGGAAGTTCCACAAAAAGAGACAACTCCATTCTATCCCCGTTCTCCGTATGGGGTAGCCAAACAATATGGTTTCTGGATTACTAAAAACTACCGCGAAAGCTATGGTATGTTTGCAGTAAACGGTATTTTGTTCAATCACGAGAGCGAACGCCGTGGTGAGACGTTCGTTACCCGTAAAATTTCGCTTGCTGCCGCACGTATCGCACAGGGCGAACAGGACAAGCTATACTTGGGTAATCTGGACGCACGCCGCGACTGGGGATATGCCAAGGATTACATCGAATGTATGTGGCTGATCCTGCAACATGATGTTCCCGAAGATTTCGTTATTGCTACCGGAGAAATGCACACGGTGCGCGAATTCGCAACGTTAGCATTCAAAGAAGCAGGGATCGAACTTCGTTGGGAAGGTGAAGGCGTAAATGAAAAAGGTATCGACGTAGCTACCGGAAAATCTCTGGTAGAAGTTGATCCGAAGTATTTCCGTCCATCGGAAGTAGAACAATTGCTGGGCGACCCGACTAAAGCTAAAACACTGTTGGGCTGGGATCCGCGTAAAACATCATTCGAAGAACTGGTAAGTATCATGGTTCGCCACGATATGGAGAAAGTGAGACGAATGATTGCTACCAAACACTAAAAAATGAATTTCATTTCACCACAGAGGACGCAGAGGACACAGAGAAAAAAATAAAATCCTCCGTGTCCTCTGTGTCCTCTGTGGTGAACTAATAAAAGATAGAATGGAAAAGAATGCAAAGATATATGTAGCAGGACACCGCGGACTTGTGGGATCTGCTATCTGGAAGAATTTGCAGGATAAAGGATACACCAATCTGGTAGGCCGCACTCACAAAGAGCTTGATCTGCTGGATGGCACGGCTGTCCGTAATTTTTTCGATGAAGAACAACCGGAATATGTATTCCTTGCTGCTGCCTTTGTGGGTGGTATCATGGCGAACAGCATCTACCGTGCCGACTTTATCTACAAGAATCTGCAAATTCAACAGAATATCATCGGAGAGAGCTTCCGTCACCATGTAAAGAAGTTGCTCTTCTTGGGTAGCACATGTATTTATCCACGTGACGCCGAACAGCCGATGAAGGAAGATGTATTGCTTACTTCACCGTTGGAATATACCAACGAGCCGTATGCAATCGCTAAAATTGCCGGACTGAAAATGTGCGAAAGTTTCAACCTGCAATATGGAACGAACTACATCGCTGTGATGCCGACAAACCTTTACGGACCGAATGATAATTTCGACTTGGAACGCAGTCATGTACTGCCTGCCATGATCCGAAAGATTCATCTGGCACACTGTCTGAAAGAAGGAAACTGGGAAGCTGTACGCAAGGATATGAATCTGCGTCCGGTGGAAGGCGTCAACGGCGACAGTCCGAAAGAAGAAATCCTGACTATTCTGCAAAAATACGGAATCAGCCAAACGGAAGTCACTCTTTGGGGTACAGGTACTCCACTCCGCGAGTTCCTTTGGAGCGAAGAAATGGCAGATGCCAGCGTCTTCGTAATGGAGCACGTAGACTTCAAAGATACCTATAAAGAAGGTAGCAAAGATATCCGCAACTGCCATATCAATATCGGCACCGGTAAGGAAATCACCATCCGTCAGCTGGCCGAACGTATTGTAGAAACTGTAGGGTATCAAGGAAAACTGACCTTCGACAGCAGCAAACCGGACGGCACTATGCGCAAGCTGACCGATCCTTCGAAACTGCACTCTTTGGGGTGGCACCATAAAATTGAAATCGAGGAAGGCGTACAAAGAATGTACGAATGGTACTTGAAATAAGAATTTAAAGAATCAATCAATATGCTATGAGCAGAATTATTTTTGCTTATAGCATATTTTTTTTTGATTATAGCATAATGTTTTTTGGTTATAGCATAATGAAATTAGCTATAAGCATAATCTTTCCTCCTACCAGCCTGTCGTAATCTCACTACATCGCCCTTCCCCATTTCCAAAAATTCTTCCCTCTTAATTCTTCATTCTTAATATAATTGCTATATTTGCACAAATTAATACCAAATGTGCAAAACAATGGAACAAAGTTTTATAGCCTACATTGAGAATAGTATCAAAAATAATTGGGACCTGGATGCCCTGACCGATTATAAAGGTGCAACTTTACAGTATAAAGACGTAGCTCGCAAGATCGAAAAACTCCATATCATTTTTGAAGAAAGTGGAATCCGCAAAGGGGATAAGATTGCTGTTTGCGGAAGAAACAGCTCACATTGGGGAGTCACTTTCCTTGCTACACTGACGTATGGGGCAGTTGTTGTACCCATCCTCCATGAATTTAAAGCGGACAATATACATAACATCGTCAACCATTCCGAAGCAAAATTACTGCTTGTAGGAGATATGGTATGGGAAAACCTGAATGAGTCGGCAATGCCGCTACTGGAGGGTATCCTGATGATGAACGACTTCACCCTGCTAGTGTCACGCAGCGAACGACTGACTTATGCACGCGAACACCTGAACGAAATGTTCGGCAAAAAATATCCGAAGAATTTCCGCACAGAGCACATCGCTTATCATAAGGATGAACCGGAAGAACTGGCTGTTATCAATTATACTTCAGGAACAACAAGTTACTCGAAAGGAGTAATGCTCCCCTATCGCAGTCTGTGGTCGAATACCAAATTTGCTTTTGAAGTGTTAGACCTGCAAGCCGGAGATAAGATCGTATCCATGCTCCCTATGGCACATATGTACGGACTGGCTTTCGAATTCCTTTATGAGTTCTCCGTGGGTTGCCACATCTACTTCCTTACCCGCATGCCGAGTCCGAAAATCATTTTCCAAGCTTTCGAAGAGGTGAAACCGAATCTGATTGTTGCCGTACCGCTTATCATCGAAAAAATCATCAAGAAGAGCGTACTTCCGAAACTGGAAACTCCTGCAATGAAGATCTTACTAAAAGTACCTATCATCAATGACAAGATAAAAGCAACGGTACGCGAAGAAATGATTAAGGCATTCGGCGGAAACTTCAAAGCTGTTATTGTAGGAGGTGCTGCTTTCAATCAGGAAGTAGAACAGTTCTTGAAAATGATTGATTTCCCTTATACAGTAGGATATGGAATGACGGAATGTGGTCCGATTATCTGCTACGAGGATTGGAGAAGATTCAAACCGGGTTCATGCGGAAAAGCTGTGCCACGTATGGATGTGAAAGTGTTGTCATCTGATCCCGAAAACATTGTTGGCGAAGTCGTATGTAAGGGCCCGAATGTGATGTTGGGATATTACAAAAACGAAGAAGCTACCCAAGAAGTTATCGACAAAGACGGATGGCTGCATACAGGTGACCTGGCTTTGATGGATGCCGAAGGAAATGTTACGATCAGAGGACGCAGCAAGAACCTGTTATTGAGTGCCAGCGGACAGAATATCTACCCGGAAGAAATTGAAGATAAATTGAACAACCTGCCATACGTGGCTGAAAGTATTATCGTTCAGCAAAACGAAAAACTTGTCGGACTTGTTTATCCTGATTTTGACGACGCTTTCGCTCACGGTCTCAAGAATGAAGACATCGAGCAAATAATGGAAGAAAACCGTGTGGCACTGAATGATATGCTACCGGCCTACAGCCAAATATCCAAGATGAAAATCTATCCGGAAGAATTCGAAAAGACACCGAAGAAGAGCATCAAACGTTATTTATATCAGGAAGCAAAAGGCTAATATAAAGCTGCATAGAGATATAACTTAAACCGAAAAGAGAAAGGAATGAAGATAAAGAAAACAATATTCACGGCAGCTATACTAATGGCTGCCGTTTGTTTACCGGCACAAAACAAGAGTGCAGGTATTAATATATCCATCTGGAAAGATATTTGTACGCAACCGCATGACAGTACACAGACGACTTATGTGAACATCGGTCTCCTGTCTACAATGAATCGCTTGAACGGTGTGGGTATCAATGCATTGGGAAGTGTGGTACATGGTGACATGAACGGAGTACAGATCACCGGATTAGCCAACCTGGCAGGCGGAACAATGAGGGGTGTCCAACTGGCCGGTATCAGTAATATCAGCGGTAACAACACCGTAGGACTTTCTGCTGCCGGACTGGTAAATATCACCGGCGACAGAACGCAGGGAGTAATCATATCCGGTTTAACCAGTATCGGAGGAGATAATACCTCGGGGTTAATGATTAGCGGTTTCATGAATGTGACGGGCAATATGGCTTCGGGGCTACACTTTTCCGGAGCGGCAAATATTACAGGGCAGAGCTTCGGCGGCTTGATGGCTTCCGGACTTTTGAATGTAGTAGGCGAACACATGAACGGCTTGCAGATTGCAGGAATTGCCAACATAACCGCATCGAAACTGAATGGGGTGCAAATAGCATTATGTAATTATGCAACGCAGGCCCGCGGACTTCAAATTGGCCTTGTCAATTATTACAAAGAAGATATGAAGGGATTCCAACTCGGATTGGTTAATGCGAATCCTGATACAAGAGTACAAATGATGGTGTATGGTGGAAATGCTACGCCTGCCAATATAGGTGTACGCTTCAAGAACCAATTGTTTTATACCATTCTGGGAGTCGGCTCCATGTATCAGGGGTTGAATGATAAGTTTTCGGCAAGTGCATCCTATCGTGCCGGTTTGTCCTTCCCTCTTTACAAAGGCTTATCCATCAGCGGAGACCTTGGCTACCAGCATATCGAGGCGTTCGATAACAAAGACGAGGTAATTCCGAAACGTTTATACGCATTGCAGGCACGTGCCAATCTGGAATATCAATTTACCAGGAAGTTCGGCATCTTTGCAACAGGTGGTTATGGGTTAACCAGATTCTATAATAAATCAAGCAATTACGATAAAGGGGCGATTATAGAAGCAGGTATTGTTCTTTTCTAAACAGGAATCAGGCAAGATATACTGCTGAAAAGATTAAAACACTAATATCAAGACATTGCCTTACTAATTATAATTCGTTCCACCTGGATGTTTGTTTCGTTCCACCAAGGTTTTCCTTTCGTCCCACCCAGGTCGCTGTTTAGTCCCACCTAGGTGGAACGAATCACTCAAAACACTAAAAATTATTGAATTTTATATTGCAAAGAGATAGTATTTATATCTTTTCCTTTATCAGACCAGTACGATAAGCAACAAGCAATTTCTTCAAATCCTGTATTTGAGTCACCAGTTCTTTTCCCTTATCGGTATCTTTCACCATCATTCGTTGCGAATTAAATTCGAGAACGAAGTTGGTCGATTTGATATCAAGCCCCTCTTCAATGGCTTTCTGACGGGATTGGAACGGTTCGTGCTGTACGAGTTGCATACCATGAGAATGATAAACAAGCGTATATCCCGCAATTCCCGTTTCCGGCTGATAAGCTTTTGAAAAACCACCATCAATCACAAAAAGCTTGCCATTGGCTTTCATAGGTTGTTCTCCCTGAATCGTCTTCACAGGCACATGACCGTTGATAATATGCGAATGAGGCCCTGAAGCTCCAAACTCTGTCAAAATCTGGTCACAAATATCTTCCCGGTTACGCAATGTGTAATAATAGCCTTTCTTTTCTTTATGCAACTCTTTATCTTCTACAAAATAGCGCTCAAAAGTCGCCATCTTATCTTTATCAAACAAAGGAGCTTCCGGACCACACCACATATACCAGATATAATCCATAGCAAATTCCTTATCCTCCTCTCCCTCTTCATCGAAATAAGCGGTACGGATCAATTGATCGGCTTTATCCAGCAATTTATGTCCCCAGTATTCCTTACCACGTATTTTGACATGTTTAAAGCTGCCATCCTCATTCAGAGGAACAGAAGCATGATAAAGAAGATTCGAGTTTGAAACCAGATACATGCCGCCATAGGTAAACAGACAACGCATGTGCTTCTTCAATTTCTCACTATTCATAAATGAATAATGAATCTTTTCTACCAATTCACGTTCTTCTTCAGTCAATCGGTAAGGATTTGCCGGGTCTACAGTCGGGAAGTTGGTATCACGCAAAGCATATTCTTTTCCTTCATATACAAAGACGCCGCGTTCAAAATCAATCTTCTCCAAAAGTTTACGATTAGCCATTCCGAATTCCGGACGGCGGTCGATGATTTCAGCTTCCAACTTAAACTGGATAATGGTAATGGCTTTATGCATTTGAGTAATCAGGCGCAAAGTCTTCTCATTATAATGAGCATCGGCAAAGTTCATTTTCGGCATGAAGATGGTGCAAGGATCATCGGCATACGTATCCATTGCAAAAGTAGCCAATGGAAGCAAATTGATTCCGTATCCGTCTTCAAGTGTACCCAGATTACCATAGCGCATGGACATACGTATCACGTTAGCGATACAACTATCATTACCGGAAGCTGCTCCCATCCAAAGAATATCATGATTTCCCCATTGAATATCGAAGTTGTGGTAATTACACAATGTATCCATAATGATATGTGCACCGGGACCACGGTCGTAAATATCACCTACAATATGAAGAGAATCAATAGTCAAGCGCTGAATCAGATTACACATAGCGATAATGAAATCGTCGGCACGCTTCGTAGTGATAATCGTGCTGATAATTACATTAATATAAGCATGCTTATTCGGTTCGATAGACGATTCGTGCAATAACTCCTGAATGATATAAGAGAATTCGGCAGGTAGTGATTTACGAACCTTCGAACGGGTATATTTGGAAGACACGTTCTGACAGACTTTCACCAGTTGGTTCAGCGTAATCAGATACCAATCATCCAGATCCTTTTCACGGGCCTTCACCAATTGGAGTTTCTCTTCGGGATAATAAATCAACGTGCAGATTTCTTTCTTTTCAGCTTCACGAAGAGTGTTGCCGAATATTTCATTTACTTTACGTTTTACCGCACCGGAAGCATTTTTCAGCACATGCTGAAAAGCTTCATATTCTCCATGAATATCAGTCAGGAAATGTTCTGTCCCTTTCGGTAGATTTAAGATAGCCTCTAAGTTGATTATTTCCGTACTGGCATCGGCAATGGTAGGAAAACTTCGGGAAAGCAGTTGCAGGTAACGGAGATCACTCACAATGCTTTCAGGAGTTATGTTACTTTGAGCAGTCATTCTATTTATTATTTTACTATTTACAATTTATTAATCGGCAACTTATTATTAGTTGACAACTTCCATTTAGTAACTCAAAAAAGGAATTTATGAATTCCTCTCCTTTTATTGTTACAAATTTATCTATTTTAAACGATTCCTGATTAAGAAATGACTTCTTTTTATTTACAAATCCATCATTTCTCTATTTTCAATTCTCAATTCTCAATTTAACAAGAACATTAACAACACTTGAGCGATAATTACCCGCAGGAACATACACAGCGGATAAACAGTTGCGTAGGCTACGGATGGGTTGTCGCCGGGAATTGTATCGTTTACATAGTTCAGTGCCATCGGATTTGCCATACTTCCGCACAACATACCGGATACAGTACCGAAATCAATCTTCATCATCTTGAAAGCCACAAACCCCACCAGTACGGTTGGAACAATAGTCAATCCGGCTCCTAAAGCGATCCATAACAAACCTTCCGGACGGAATACGGTGTCAAAAAAATGAGCTCCGGCATCCAGTCCCAGACAAGCAAGGTACATGGAAAGTCCTAAGGCACGCAGCATCAGATTCGCGCTACGGGTGGTATAAGTAATCATGTGTATCCGCGGTCCAAAAGTTCCCAGAAGGATACCAACGATAATCGGTCCACCCGCTAATCCCAGCTTCACAGGAGTACTGACACCCGGAAAAGAGAAAGGAATAGCCCCCAATGCCAAACCGAGTACGATGCCGATAAACACAACAACCAGATTGGGTTCTTTCAAACTTTTTACAGCATTTCCAAGTACTTTCTCCACATTCTGAATAGCAGCAGCCTCTCCCACTACCGTCAGGCGGTCTCCTAATTGAAGTACCAATCCCGGAGTAGCAAGCAACTGCACACCCGACCGGTAAACGCGACTGATGTTAATCCCATAATGATTTCTCAACCGGAGTGAACCGAGTTTCTTACCATTCAGTTCAGGGCGGGTAACGACAATACGTTGCGAAATCAATTCACTATCAATCGCATTCCAGTCAATGTCCTCTTTATTCCAATCCGTATTTTCCTGTTCACCAAAAAGCACGGTCAAGGCCAAAGCATCTTTCTCCGCAGTTACCACCAGCAAACGGTCACCTTCCTTCAATATCTTGTCAGAAGTCGGAATACTTACATGTCCGTCACGCCATAAGCGGGAGATGACAAACTTCGGGTAACTCATGCGAGCTATATCCTTGATGCTTTTATTGAAAATAGCAGGATTGTGTACTTGAAACGCTGCAATGTAGGTTTTGTTCGCATCGTCTTTCTCTTTTATCTCCAAGTCTTCTTTGCGAACCAGCACTTTGCGAATTAATAAAACGGCAAGGATTACACCAACTACCCCCATCGGATAGGCTACCGCACATCCTAAAGCAGGAGTACTGCTGTCCATTCCCATCTGTTTTAATGTTTGTTGTGCAGCTCCCAACGCCGGAGTATTCGTCGTTGCTCCACAAAGGATACCAACCATATCAGGAAGAGAGACACCTGTCGCATAACTGGCCACCACCGTCAACAATGTTCCCAACAGAACAACTCCCAATGCCAGCATATTCAATGTCACCCCTCCTTTGCGGAAAGAGCTGAAGAAACCGGGACCGACTTGCAAACCGAGAGAATAAACGAAAATGACCAGTCCGAAACTTTCTGCGTAGTTCAACATCTGCGGATCGACCGAAAGCCCGAGATGGCCGGCGAGGATGCCTGCAAAAAAAACAAAAGTGACTCCCAGGGAAACTCCCCAGAAATGCACTCTTCCCAAGCCCAGACCAATGGCAGAAATCAATGAAAGTACCACAACAGCCTGTAAGGCAGAATGTTCGAGAAATAGACTATATAACCACTCCATGTATATAAAAACTAATAGGGCGCAAAGATAAAAACTATTTAGTCCGGTTCAAAACTTTTAAGCTCTCATTTCGCGCCCTATTTATACCCTGAATCATGTATCCTGAAATCTTATTGATTACCCTTTTACTTCGTTACCTATTATTTTGTTCCTAATAACTATCCTATTTCTATCTTAACTATCTTATCCATCTCTTTTCACCTGCATCTTGTTATCCATCAAACGATCTTTTTCCCTCTGTTTCTTTCCGTTTGATCTTTCATCATTTCCCCTGAAACTCTACAAAGTTATTTCGTCCGTCCAGATAACCGCTTAGCCTGTTTCCACCGATGTACACATCATCCAAGTATGAAACATCATTCGGTCCGTATGACATACGAATGGAAGTCTGCGCATAATTCTCCCAGCTCCAACGGAAATTATATTCATACTGCTCTACTGCTCCGTTAGGATATTCCACCCGTATATAGTCAATTCCCGTACGATCTAAAAAGAAATCCAGTTCCTGACAGCAATAGTTACCGTCCATGTCCCGGTAGAAACTAACCCAGGTACGGCTACACAAATCAGCCGAACGATTATAGTACCCTGCACCATTATTATCATCATCATAGAAACTGTCTATTTCCACTTCGCAAGAGGTAAAACTTACCATCAATATAGCCATCAAAGCCAAACCGAAGTATTTAAATGTGTTCGTTTTCATATTCCTTTATTTTTAACGGTTCTCTAATTATTATCTATCATTTATCTTTCGATAGAACAAAAGTAGAGAATGAATTTTCCATCTAAAACTGAAAACTCCTACTTATCGGGAGGAAATTGCCTAAATCTAGGGGTAAATCCCCCCAATGAAGTCTATTTCAAAGAATTCTTGTATCTTTGCCTCCTGCTAACAACACATGAAATCATCTGTCGCATGAAGTCAATCAAATCCCATATCACCCAACTGCTGAAATCCCTCAATGAGGGGGTATTCGAAAAAGAACATACCATCGCACTCTCCCTATTATCTGCCATGGCAGGTGAAAGTATCTTTCTATTGGGCCCTCCGGGAGTAGCCAAGAGCTTAGTGGCGCGCAGGCTCAAACTGGCTTTTAAAGATGCGGATGCTTTTGAATATCTGATGTCCCGTTTCAGTACACCGGATGAAATATTCGGCCCCGTCTCCATCTCAAAATTGAAAGATGAAGATACATACGAACGTATTACAAAAGGATACTTGCCGACAGCATCGATTGTCTTCCTGGATGAAATATGGAAAGCCGGTCCTGCTATCCAAAATTCTCTTTTGACAGTAATCAATGAAAAGATATATCGCAACGGACAATTTACGGTGCGTGTTCCTCTGAAAGCACTGATTGCCGCGTCCAACGAACTACCCGCAAAAGGTGAAGGACTGGAAGCCTTATACGACCGTTTCCTGATCCGCCAGTTTGTCGGATGCATTGAACAGGAATATGCTTTCGACCAGATGATTTCTTCTACACGGGAAGTAGAACCTGAAATCCCGGCAAAACTCCAGGTAGACGATGAATTATACAATCAAATACAAGCTGAAAGTGAGAAAGTAGGTATCCACTATACCATCTTCGAGCTGATTCACAATATCAAACGAGAAATCGAGCAATATAATACAGGGCGGGATGAAAACACCCCTCCGATCTATATATCCGACCGCCGTTGGAAAAAAATAGTAGGTCTGCTCCGCACCTCGGCCTATCTGAACGAATCTCCGGGAATTCACTTCTCCGACTGCTTGCTGATGAGTGCCTGCCTGTGGGATGAAGTTTCGCAGCTCCCCATCATCGAAAACATAGTGGAACAGTCGATTGCACGGGGAATCAATACCTATTTATTGGGAGAAAAACGACTGGAACAGAAACTGGATACATTGAAAGAAAACATGAAGTCCGAACACAGCCTACGGGAACTTAGCGATCCGGGAATCCAGGTCGTAGATACCTTCTATCATCGCATAGAAGGTTACCATATTGCCGGAAATTTACTCATCTTTGCTTCGGATTACCAGTCTTTGAGGAAAGACAGCAACCGGTTGTTTTATATCCAACAGGATAAATTCCGTCCGGTCAACAAAATCCTGAAAGCCTACGATTTCGTAAAGAACAGAAATATCGCACAAAAGAATATTTATTCCCTCCGAAAAGGGAAACGATCCGTTTTCGTCAACAATCAGGAGTATCCACTACTATGTTATGATAATTGCGAACCTTTGCCAGCACAGCAGGACGGCAGTACTCCGTTCGAATTTACATTGCAGGAAGTGATAGATTTACTTCATCAGATGGAGGTAGAATATAAAACAATCTCCGAGCGGGAAACAGCATATACAAAGGAACATCTTTTCTTAAGCTCATCGCAAAAAAGCAAAATTAAGCGAATCTTAGGGGAAACTGCACATATCATAGAGAACTACCGGAACGAACTTCGCATCATCGCTCATGCCCATGAACAAGAGAACAGAGAGTATTAGGTTCAAACACCTGCAAGACATTTATTACGACAAATTGCAGGGAATAGCCTATGATGTGTACGACGAACAACTACACAATCTGATTATCCGTCCCGAAGAACTGGATGCGGACATTCACCTGTATTTTCGTCACACACAACCCTCCCTGCAAGATTTCTACTCCCGTTATGCATCACAATGGGAATACTTTCATGAAATGAATGAAGCATCGGACGCAAAGTTTCTTCAATTCCTGAAAAACAGCGCATACCCCTTCTCCATGAAATATCACCTGGTAGACCTCAACGTAAAATACTATCTCCAACGTTTTGATGCAATCAGCCCGCGTTCCAAAGAATGGAAAGCGCTACGGACTCTCTTTTTCGACAAGTGGCATACGCTGCTCTCGAACAATGAGTTCAACTATCAGATGGAACATATCGAGCAACTCTGTGAGGATTTCTACCGTATTCAACTGTCATTAGCCAAAAATCTTCCGGTACGCGGTGGCTCACGCCTCGTCTGGCTGCTTCGCAATCATAAACAGATAGCGGAACAGATTTTAGAATACGAAGAAACGATCAAACGAAATCCCGTTATCCGCGAACTGGTAGAAATCTTAGGCAAGAAACACCAAAGTAGCCGGAAACGTTTCAAAATGACCGCAGGTATTCATCGGGAACAAATTATATCTCACGCCACCCGAAGCGATATTGCAGGCATTTGTGAAGGAAATGATTTGAATAGTCTTCTCCCTCTGGAATACTGTTATCTGGCGGAGAAGAGCCTGCAACCCATATTTTTCGAGCGTTTCATAGAGAAGAGACTACAAGTCATCGATTATCAATCGCACGAGAAGCAAACCATCAATGATAAGAAAACAGTAGGAAATGAAGTGTCCGAAGAAGCCGAAGGCCCTTTCATCGTTTGTCTGGACACTTCCGGTTCTATGGCAGGCGAACGGGAAAGAATTGCGAAATCTACTCTACTTGCCATTGCCGAATTGACAGAAGTACAACATCGGAAATGTTACGTCATCCTTTTTTCCGATGATATCGAGTGTATTGAAATAACCGATTTAGGAAGTAGTTTCGACCGCCTTGTCGATTTTCTAAGCCAATCTTTTCATGGTGGCACAGATATGGAACCAGTCATCACGCATGCTCTGCGAAAAATCAGAGAAGAAGGATATATGGAAGCAGACATCATCACCGTATCGGATTTTGAGATGCGTCCCGTCGATAAACTGCTATCCCAGTCCATAGAACATGCAAAAGCAAAACAAACAAAGATGTATGCCATTTCTTTAGGAGGCAAAAGTGCCGAGACCAGTTATCTGAAATTATGTGATAAATATTGGGAATATAGTGTTCAAAACGCTGAAAATCTTAATAAAAATAGAATTGAGGAATCAAATATTTAATCAATGTTATAAAACATCTCTTTTTTCTTGCTTTATTTGCAAATTCACCAGAAGTCCGTATATTTGTACTGTGTTTTTCATAGTATTAGATTTAAGGTTAACAAAAGATTGGCTGTCTGGGATAGATAGCCTTTTTTTATGCCCTTTTCCAAGGTTAAATATACCGTCACTATCCAATCCCGATGGTTACCCTATCCCATGAAGATACCGTCACTATAATGAACGGATAGCGTCAATATGTTTCAAGTCGTCCACCCATCGATAAAAATTAAAAGCATTCGAAAAAAAAATTCCTCCGTTTAACATTTGAAACATAGCAGGTTATCTCATTTTACAAAAAACAGGTAAAAAAAATCTTGCTAAAAGATTTGCGTAGTCCAAAAGTTCCCCCTATATTTGCACCGCATTTGAGAGAGAATGCGGGTTCAAGGAAGTTTGGGTGAGTGGCTGAAACCACCAGTTTGCTAAACTGACGTACTCGTAAGGGTACCGGGGGTTCGAATCCCCCAGCTTCCGCAAAATCTCAAAATAAAAAAGAGCTAAGTTTTATAGACTTGGCTCTTTTTAAATCTATCAAAATCCGGTGGGTTCGTCTAACGGTTAGGACACATGCCTCTCACGCATGTAATACGAGTTCGATTCTCGTACCCACTACTATCTGATTATCAGCCTCTTACAGACAAGTAAGGGGCTTTTTTATTGCCTTATATCTATATCAAAGTATCGTTTTTAGGCGTTATAAACGGATATTATTAAAGAAAATAGTGCAAATTTTGCGCAAATTTTCATCTTGCATTATTATCGCCCTATCCCGTTAATACACTATTTGCGTATATATACTAAAAAAATGACAATAACATGAATAGGAAAGTAATAGATTAAATTAATTCATTGAAAATAATTCGCCAAGACTTGTATCATAAGCAAACGCTTATTACTTTTATAAAATCAAATAAGAGTTCTTAATTTTAATGTTTAACCAATGAAAGATGAAGAAAGAAAGGAATTAGAACAAGAATATGAGAATTTAAAACTTCTCGCTTCATTTCACGAAGCCTATGGGGGTTCCCGAAAATAAAAAGAAAGAGAAACATTAATAAATGACATACTCGAATGAATGAAATTCAGGAAAAATTAAAAGAGTAATTAATCTCCCTCCCTTTGGCGAGGGATTAAAGCTTTAAAAATATGATAGATATAAACGCCTGCTTACCTACACCCGAAATGAAAGCGGATTTTGAACGATTCAAAACCTTATCTACCAAAGAAGAAAGAGATGCTTTCAAAAAAGAAATACAAGCCCAATATAATGCACTGCCAGAAGTCCAGAAAGAAGCCTATAAAAAAGCGTCTGAATCTGGACTAAAAGCAACCGTAGATGCTTGTAATGATTTTATAGAAAGAGCAGAAGAAGCTATATTACGGGATAAACTCGGAGAATTGCCGGAAGCTATTTCGTTTAGCTATATCGCAAAGAAATATTTCGGCAAGTCAAGAAATTGGCTATATCAAAGAATTAATGGCAATATCGTAAACGGGAAAAAGGCTCGCTTTACTGATAACGAGCTTCAAACGTTTTTAAACGCTTTGAAGGACGTAAACGAAATGATTCATCAAACATCGCTTAAACTCGGTTAAGATTCTTATTTGACACCAGTCCCACAAATTGAGCCATTGTGGGACTTTTTTAGGAAACAAAAAAGCCAGGATTACTTGGATTTTTCTAAAATCTACTATCACGATAATACATTTAATATTAAAATTCTAGCGCAATCCCACCTAAAATAGAATATTTTGTAAAAGCCAAATTTATATTTACTTTTTTTATATTTACGACTGCCACCCCACCAAAATCTAACCCCGAAACACTTTTTTTCTCTGAAAACTTATTATGTACTACACCGGAATCAGATATGGTATAATCACTTCCATCTGTAGTGCCATATGCTATTTTCGCATATCCTATAACTGGAATAAATCTTAAATTCTTCACAATAGGAATTTGATAGCCTATATGAACTACAGCAGATGTCTTATCAGACCACTTATCTACTCCCATATCATTTTCATGAGAAGAAGGCCATCCCATAACACCAGCATAAAAACCTTTTATTGCCAAACTTACTCCTACCGCACCATTTGATACACCTCTTCCATATCCCACATATCCTCCTATTATACCAATGCTCCATTCCTTGTTAACTTCATTAAAAGGGAAAAAACCTTTTGCTAATAAATCATTCATTGAAAGAATTACAACTAGCAACAATAGAGCTTTCTTCATGACTATGTGTTTTGATTTGTGAATACTTCTACAAAGAAAGACACTTCTTTGCACTAAATCAAACATTTTACTATTTTTTTCAAGTTGAATAACGATCATCCGTAAATTACCAGTAATCAATTCGAGAATTCATTATACTTGAATAAGTATAACATTCTCATTACTATTATCTATTATTTTATCTACAATTTCTTTTGCTGGTTTTGATATTTCAATTACCTTTGGCACAAAACATCAAAAAACAAGTAAACATGAAAAAGCAAACAAACTCTATTACCGTTTAATTCTTCTGGGGCAAATAGCAGCACACAATCTAAAATGATACTTCCCATATCACATCTATTTAATAGTTTATTGATAGCCTTAAAAAAAGTTCAGACAATAGTTAGAAATTAAACAATCACCAAAAACTAAATATCATGGAAACATTTATTATTTTAATCATTCTTATATTCGGAATCCTACAACTAATCCTATTTTTCAAAATCTGGGGCATGACAAACGACATTAGAGAAATCAAAGAAAGATACCTTTCTTCAACCGCCTCCCCCAAAAAGAAAATACCCACTCAACCAACAGAATTTAATATTGGCGAGCTTGTTGTAGAAATAAAAACAAATAAGCAAATGCGAATCAAAGAGATTACAGAGGATGGGAAATATAGTTGCTATACAGGTGGAGGTGCTTCACATGAAGGAGATTTTACCACATCGGAAATAAAACGTTTCAATTCGTAATTCCATATTCAAATAATTAATTTATTTGGATGATGTATAAAAAGACCTCCCATGCACGTACGTATAATCTCGTACCCACTACCAAAGAAAAAGAGGAAATGCAGTTTAACTACATTTCCTCTTTTTCTTTATAGATCTCGAAATAAGATTCCTTATCAATCCTCAACCGGACTCTATCCTCCCTTTTCTGTCCTGCCAGATTCACAAACAGATTGAAATACAGTTGGCTGAAAGAAAGGTTGGAACGATCATAAGTAATATCAAACGTCCAGGTTCTACGAAAAGAATCGAACGTAGCATACGATTGCTCACCCCCTTTACACATAAACACTTCCGGGAAAGACGTAGGAGGATAAGGCTGGAATAAACCCGCTAATTGAGCATAAATATAGTCAATCATCCATTCGTCTCCTGTTAAAGTCAATTCTCCCTTTAAACGGAGTTTAATGGCATAACTGGCAGTCACGTCGGACGAAGTATAAACAGGAACCTGGCTTTCTGCCGGATAGTTGCCGTCTTTATATCCAAGACTCATCGTTAGTTTGGATAGACCGACACCATTAAAGCCACTCACCTCCTGATCTGCCAACCGGTTTTTCAGACTGACCATGAATGTCAGTTTACCGAGCGTCGGATCACCCGGATATTGTGCAAGCGTGTCCAGTACATAATCTTCGGTATTGTAACTACGGGCTATTAAATCACCCTTTCCAGCCTCCAAAGCCGGACCGCCTCTTTCCACATCCACGTTGCCAACCGGATAATAAATAGCATCATTATCCCTTACACAACCACTCAAACAGAACAGCAACACTGCCAAGCCTATTATCTTATTCATAATCATCTTACCTCTTGATTTTGCGGACAAAGATACATCTTTTTTATACCACACTTGATTTATGTCAACCGTTTTTAGTATTTTTGCACACATCAAGACAGAAAAGACATGGATACATTATTAAGAGAGACTGTAAATGCTGTTGTAAATTCCCGCTTTCCGGAAATGAGTATAGAAGGAAGACGACAGATAGAAAGTATACTGATTCGTGAAGAATTTCCCAAAGGAGCAATAGCGCTGAATGAAGGAGAAGTAGCTCATGAAATCGTATTTGTCGGCAAAGGGATGCTTAGACAGTACTATTACAAGAACGGGAAAGACGTGACCGAACATTTCTCATACGAAGGATGTATCGTGATGTGCATTGAAAGTTTTCTAAAACAAGAACCTACCCGACTGATCGTGGAAACCCTCGAGCCTTCCATCATCTACCTGTTCCCTCGCGACATGATACAAAAATTGGCAAAAGAGAACTGGGAAATCAATATGTTCTACCAAAAGATACTGGAATACTCCTTGATTGTGTCACAGATTAAAGCAGACTCCTGGCGCTTTGAATCCGCCCGCGAACGCTATAATCTCCTGCTCGAAACACATCCGGAAATCATCAAACGTGCACCTCTGGCACACATCGCCTCTTACCTTTTGATGACACCGGAGACATTAAGCCGTGTACGCTCCGGTGTTTTATGATTTTAGCGACTTTTCCGGTATTCTTTAGGAGACATGCCGGTGTAATGCTTGAAATACTTTCCAAAGAACGACTGGTTGGCAAAATTCAGCCGGTCGGCAATTTCCTGAATATTCATGCTTGAAGAATTCAGAAGCGCTTTCGCCTCCAGAATCACCAGTTCGTCGATCCACTCTCCCACCGTTTTTCCGCTGACCTCTTTCACCACCCCCGAAAGATGTTTAGGCGTCAGACACAACTGGTCAGCATAGAATTTTACGCTCCGTTCAGACTGGTAAGACTCTACCAAGGACTCATAAAAACGTTCGAAGATATATTCTTTCCGGCTTTTATTCTTCATGGTAGTAGCATTGGCAGGCGCGTGATTAGTGAAGATATTACAAAGCTCATAAAAGAACCCTTGCATCAAGCCCATTACCACTTCTTTACGATATAAAGCCTCCTTATTCCTCAACTGCTTTCTGATAAATGCATGATACTCCTTCACAGTCTCCTGCTCCTGCGGCGTAAGATCGAAACACGGGTAATCTTTCAGATAAAAGAATAAGGAAAGCATATTACCAATCTTAGGCAACGCCTCCAACAAGTTTTTCGACACAGCAAAGAATATCCCTTTAAAATCAGAACTGAAACGCCTCTGTTCAACAATCTGATTAGGCAACGCGATCACCATTAATCCGGGAAACAGTTGAAACTCACGCAAACTAATATTAAAAGTACCAGTACCCTCCAGGCAAAGACCTACCGTCAGCACCTCCAGTTTAGTCGGTCCATTATACAACGATATAACGCTCTCCGTGTCGAAGAGCGCTATATCATTATCAACAACATCAATGTTGTCAGAATCTATATGTTTAGAATGAACTACCGAAGAAATACCTACTTTTGGAACATTTTGAATATACATACTCTCTCTTTTTTGCGACAAATATACCAGCATTTAACCAGATATACAAACCGTTCAAGAGTATTATCAGACATAATGAACACTTTTAGTTACTTATTGAACAGACCGGAATAGATATTCAGAATCACGCTTGGCAGCCGGCACTGTCCATTTCTCCGGAACAAACTTCCACTGATTCAAGGCTTTGGGGTCCATCGTACCTTTCTTTTCAATATAATTCATCAGATAGAAACGAAGATCTTTATCCGTAGAGAAAATAATGCGGTCCTTCAATTCCTCCTGCGGAATGCCCGACCCTTTTGTCAACAGTTCTCCACCGCCATTGCCACGATAAGAATTTAAGGCCACCTTATATATCTTATCCATACGGAAAGGAGAACCGTCCGCCATGCTCGTAATCGTAATCTTTTCCCCCTGCGGTTTAGTCACGTCCACCGTATAAATAATGCCGGAAGCCGAATCGAAATTAAAACTGAAGTTCTGGAAAGAAGCCCTGTCTTCCGCACCTTCCCGAGGTTTCTCCTTGAACCAGAGCAGATGATCTTCCGGTGACTTCATCCGGTTCGTCCACATATAATAAGACATCTCCAGAAAATCCTTAATCTCCTTTCCGGACAACGTCATCACATACAGCATATTCTCATACTTATACAAGTTGAACATATCACTGACAAACACATCCCCCTTCTTTATCTCCGCATCAAACGAAAGCGGAGCGGCAAAAGAGATGTCAGCTCCGGTAATATCGAGCTGTAAAGTATGTATCAAATCAATAAAAGCAGAAGGACCGAAGAAAGCAGGATGAGTAGAGATACTCTCGGTAAAAGTACCGATCTTCTTGGATACAAACTTCTGCACCGTCTCATATTGCGGAGCAAAACGCTTCATGAAATCCTCGCTGATTCCGTAAGCTTCCGTTTCTGTCAGCTCCCCTTTGATGTCCTTGCTCTGCACCTTTCCATCTTTCAGCTTCAAGGTCACATCGACATTAGACAATACAATTCCATTGCTGGCCGGATCGATAATCAACACCGAATCTCCGGCTACATTCATCACCTTCTTACATTCGCGGGCATGATCGTGTCCCATCAATACAATATCGAATCCCGGCACATTCTTCGCTACATTGAGAGAAGCATTCTCATTGTATTTGCCCGACATTTTGAAAGCCTCCTGTCCGGCATGGAACAATCCGATCACCAAATCCGGATTCTCTTTTTCACGGATAATCTTCATCCATTTGCGTGCCGTCTCTTCCATATCGTCGAAACGCAAGCCTTTCCACAGATTTTCAGAAAGCCATGCAGGGATGGCAGGAGTAATCATACCCAATACTACGATCTTCACGCCATCACGTTCCAACACCTTATAAGGAGCCAGATGGGGCTTTCCCGTAGACGTATCAATGATGTTGGCACCCAACACCGGGAAGTCACAAGTGGCTATCCAACGGTCGAACACAGCACGCCCCGTTTCCACATCATGGTTCCCCATATTACCGGCATCATATTTCATGAAATTCATCATTTCCGAACAAAGATGAGGAGACACCGTATCTATATAATTATAGTAATAGGCAGTAGGCTGTCCCTGCAAAATATCACCATTATCCAGCAATATCAAATTCCCTTTATACTGTTCACGCTCTTTCTGCACGAAAGAATAAATACGTGCCAGACTACCCTTCCACTCGTGGCGGGTTATAAAATTGTAAGGATAATAATTACCATGTACGTCACTCGTTTCCACAATCTTCAGCTTCACCACCTTTTCCTGCGCCGCAACAGACAGTACGAGACAGAAAAGCAAGCCATAAATAAACCCTATTCGTTTCATTCTTTTTCTATATTTAGCGGATGCGAAAATACGAACCGTGCCCCACCGGTATAGTCAGGATCGATCCATATACTTCCTCTCCATTTATGCACAATCAATTTACAGATAGACAATCCCAATCCGGTTCCCTGGGCGTACTCATTCAGCTTTTCAAAACGCTCGAACACAAGTCCCTGTTTTTCTTTCGGGATACCGCATCCGGTATCCGTTACAGAAAAAATAGCCATTTGCTTTTCCTCATTCACAGAAAAGTCCAAGGAAATCTTCCCGCCTTTCGTAAATTTGTCAGCATTGGACAGCAGATTAATGATTACCTGTTGCATACGCTGCACATCCGTCACCATCCGGAAAGTTTCAAAAGAAGTGGAAAACAAGAACTGATTGTCCGACGACTGCCGTGAAAAACTAACAGAGGCAACCACCTGACTACACAACTGCACCACATCACATTCCTCCCACGTCAAAGTCACCCGATTGGCCTCCAGACGTGAAAGATCGAGAATATCATTAATCAGGCGAAGCAACAAATCCGAATTGGTTTTGATAATCTTATAATAAGACTGCTGTTCATCCTCCGTGCTACCGCCCATTGCCAGTACATCCGAAAAGCCGACAATCGAGTTCAACGGCGTCCGTATCTCATGACTCATATTGGCAAGGAAAGCACTCTTCAGACGATTAGACTCTTCCGCCCTGTCTTTCGCTACACGCAAATCCTTCTCCGATTTCAGAAGCTCGTCTTTCAAACGTTTCGTACGGAAATAATAGAAAAGAGAAATACATAAGCCAAGTACCAGAATCACGAACAAAGCACAAGCAGACCATATCTGATAAGTATATTGCTGATAGAACGAAACCGGTTGGTTGACAAGCTGCACTTTAAAAGGCAACACACTCGGGTGCAGCCCCCACTCTTTCACCTTCCGGCTATCCAATACCGCTTTAGAGCCAATGATCGAAAGATGCTTCCCCGTATCCTCCGGGTGCTGATCCATCCGTACGGACTCCATAGCCATTTCTCCTCCCACTTTCCGATAATCGGGCAGCACTCCCCCTATCGCCCAATAGCCAAGGCTCACCGATGAAGGAGTAAAAGCCGGGATGGTAGGAGTAGCTTCCATCATGGCATACGTCGCATTTCGCATGAAATACCCCTCGTTCATATCCACACGCCACGTTCCCACCAAAATAACTGTATTTTCGGGCAGATGTCTCAATTCCTCAACAATGGTATAAATAGAATGTTTCCGGCCGTCCATCAAAATCAAATCCAGATCGGGGAACTTCTTCATTTCTTTTCGTACCAACGCTTGCATGGTCACTCCGCCATAAGTATTGTCCGAGATAAAGGCAATATGTTTCGTTTTCGGATAGAAAGCTTGAATCATGGAGATATTACCTTCTATATTATATTGATTGATGAATCCCGATTCCAGTTCGGGAATATCCAAATGATCTTCAAAGATATCGACAGATTCGGGCATCCAGCAATCAAGGTTTTCCACCGTATCTTTCGGCAATATCACCACATTGCTACTGGCCAGACTGCACATCACCGGCACTTTCACCTGCATTTCATCCCTCTGCGACAAATAAGCAGCCCATGCCTCCTGTCCTAATAAGATAATTTGCGCCGGATGCTTTTCCCCCTGATATTTAGCCAGAATCTGCGTCATCATCGCGCTCCATAACGGAGCCTCCGAGAAGCTTTTACAGTTCATGTTTTCGATGATAATGTCGCGCTGTCCTCCCAACTTACTATATTCATCCATATAATCGGAAATAGTGACCGAGGTTTGGTGCGCTGCCGGATTATAAGAGCAAATAATCAGAATAGGTTTCTTATCTTTAGAGACAGCCAATACTTCCGTTGACTGCAGAAGCCAAAGGAAACAGATAAAAAGATATCCAAGACGTCCCAGCATAATTATGCAGTTTTGATGTGTTAATTCATTAATTGAGTTGCAAATATAGTAAAACTTGTCGGGTTTAGCAGATTTATATGTATTTTTGTCGCTCATTTACTCTCAAAAAATACAAATTATGGAATTATTTCACAAGATGATTTCCGGTTTTCTGGGTATACCGGAAAGACAAATAAGTAGTACGCTCCATCTTTTGGGTGAAGGTGCTACGATTCCCTTCATCAGTCGTTACCGTAAAGAAGCCACCGGCGGACTGGATGAAGTGCAGATAGAGCAAATCAAAGAGCAACACGATAAGTTGTGCGACATAGCCAAACGGAAAGAAACGATTCTCGGCACCATCAACGAGCAGGGAAAACTGACTGCCGAACTGGAGAAACGTATCAACGACACTTGGAATCCGACGGAACTGGAAGACATTTATCTTCCTTATAAACCCAAGCGGAAGACACGTGCTGAAGTAGCCCGTCAGAAAGGACTGGAACCGCTAGCCACCCTCCTGATGCTACAAAGAGAAAACAATCTCGACGCCCGTGCCGCCGCCTTTGTCAAAGGTGAAGTGAAAGATGTGGAAGATGCCCTGAAAGGTGCACGCGACATCATCGCCGAACAAGTGAATGAAGACGAACGTGCCCGAAACGCCGTACGTAATCAATTCAGCCGTCAGGCGGAAATCAGTGCCAAAATAGTGAAAGGCAAAGAGGAAGAAGCCTCCAAATACCAGGATTACTTCAACTTCTCCGAACCCTTGAAACGCTGCACTTCCCACCGTCTGCTCGCCATCCGCCGGGCAGAATCGGAAGGACTGCTGAAAGTCTCCATCACCCCGGACGACGAAGCATGCATCGAACGTCTGGAACGCCAGTTCGTACGTGGCAACAACGAGTGTAGCCAGCAGGTGGGGGAAGCCACCATCGACGCCTACAAACGTTTGCTCAAGCCCTCCATCGAAACAGAATTTGCCGCTCAATCCAAAGAAAAAGCCGACGAGGAAGCCATCCGGGTATTCACCGAGAACCTCCGCCAGCTTCTTCTCGCCCCTCCATTGGGACAAAAGCGGGTGCTCGCCATCGACCCCGGATTCCGTACGGGATGTAAAGTTGTCTGCCTCGATGCACAAGGCAATCTGTTGCATAATGAGAATATCTATCCGCATCCTCCGGTGAACAAAACAGGAGAAGCTGCTTCCAAACTCCGTAAGATGATTGAGGCCTATCAGATAGAAGCCATCTCCATCGGCAACGGAACGGCAAGCCGTGAGACAGAAGATTTCATCAACAGCCAGAGCTTCGACCGTCAGATACCCGTGTTTGTAGTCAGTGAGCAGGGAGCTTCCATTTATTCGGCTTCGAAGATTGCCCGCGACGAGTTTCCCGATTATGACGTAACGGTGCGTGGAGCAGTCTCCATCGGCCGCCGCCTGATGGACCCGTTGGCAGAATTGGTGAAGATAGATCCTAAATCCATCGGTGTAGGTCAATACCAGCACGATGTAGACCAGACAAAGCTGAAAAAAGCGCTCGATCAGACAGTAGAGAATTGCGTGAACCTGGTCGGTGTAAACCTGAATACGGCAAGCAGCCATCTATTGACTTACATCTCCGGACTGGGACCGCAACTGGCTCAAAACATCGTCAACTACCGGGCGGAAAACGGAGCTTTCGGTTCGCGGAAAGAGTTGATGAAAGTTCCTCGCATGGGCGCCAAGGCTTTCGAACAATGTGCCGGATTCCTCCGCATCCCCGGAGCCAAGAATCCGCTGGACAACACCGCCGTGCATCCGGAAAGCTACCACATCGTAGAGCAAATGGCCAAAGACCTGAAATGTACCATCGACGAACTGATAGCCGACAAGGAACTCCGCCGGAAGATTAACATCTCCGCCTACATCACCCCTACCGTCGGCCTACCCACCTTACAGGACATTCTGCAGGAACTCGACAAGCCGGGACGTGACCCGCGTAAGGCTATCAAAGTCTTCGAATTCGACAAGAACGTGCGCACCATAGCCGATTTGCGCGAAGGAATGATTCTTCCGGGCATCGTAGGCAACATCACCAATTTCGGGGCGTTTGTCGATATAGGTATTAAGGAGAACGGACTGGTGCACCTCTCGCAATTAGCGGAACGGTTCATTTCCGATCCGACGGAAGTGGTATCCATCCATCAACACGTCATGGTCAGAGTGATGAATGTAGATTATGACCGGAAACGGATTCAGCTTAGTATGATCGGGGTACAGCAAGACTGATTGCTTCCCTTTTTTCTCCCCACCACACGATCAGAATCATAAAAACAATCATAAGTACTGTGCAAATGAGCGAGCCTTCAAAACCGAAGGCTCCGCCATTCAGTACGTTTTCTTCGGGCATACGCAAAGTCAGCATGCTCGTCGTGAAATTATTTCCGCTCACCTGATAACCTAGAATCGGACCTTGAATCCAATTCCAGAAAAGATGAAGAGAGATAGGGAAACACAGATTCCGGGTATAAAGATAGGAAGCACCCAGCAACATACCGGCAAGCAAGAGATTAAGCATCGGCAGGAAAGCTATTTCCGGATTAAAGATATGCATAAACGCGAATAATGCCGATGAGATGAAGAGCGCCAGGAATTTATTCATATTAGTATGAAGCAGACGTCCGAGGATATAGCCGCGCATCAGAATTTCTTCAAACAACGCCACTAACAGGAAAAACACCCACGACCCCAATAAATCCAACGGCTTAAACTGAAAACCGGTGACTTCTATTTCTCCCAAAACAACAGAGATTCCGAAACCCAGCAAATAGAGCAAGATTGCCATCAGAAGACCATACCACAGTCCACTGGCATGTCCTTTTAAAGAAAGTCCCAAATCAGAAAACGGACGACGTTCGAGACGAAGCAAGATTACGGCAGCAGTAAGAACAGCCAAAAGCATACTGGCCTCCACGAAAATATACCCTACTACTCCCGGATGACGAGCCTCCACTCCAAGAACCAACGACAAGCCTCCGCTAACCAGTGTCCCATACAATCCAATAAATATGAAAAGTACCACAATAAACAGCGGGATACATGCCCACACAGGAAGTCTTTTGGGTTCTTTCTTCCCATCTATGTTGTCTGCCTCCATTTTTACAATTTGTTAATCCAGCTACAAAATTAGATATAAAACATAAAAAAACATCATGTATTCTCTATTTTTCCTATATTTGTCAGAACAAATCTACAAAATTATGAAAATTAAACTACTATTGATAAGTTTCTTACTGGCCGCTAATGCATTAGGAGCCGCCGCCCAAGTGAGTAAGACGTATTATGTGAGTAAGCCCGGTACGCTGATTTCCATGATGACTGAAGAGGAAGCCAACAGTGTCACCCACCTCACACTGACCGGAAAACTGAATGCAGAGGACTTCCGGCATCTCCGTGACGAATTTGCCAATCTGAAAGTATTGGATATTTCGAACGCAGAAATCAAAATGTACAGCGGAAAAGCCGGTACTTATCCCAATGGAAAATTCTACATTTATATGCCGAACTTCATCCCTGCCTATGCTTTCTCGAATGTGGTAGGCGGAGTGACCAAAGGTAAAGCCACACTGGAAAAAGTGATCCTCTCCGAGAAAACGAAGAATATCGAAGATGCTGCTTTCAAAGGCTGTGAGAATCTGAAAATCTGTCAGATCCGGAAAAAGACAGCTCCCAACCTGCTTCCGGAAGCATTGGCAGACAGCGTTACCGCCATCTTCGTCCCTCTGGGCAGCAGCGACGCTTACCGCTACAAAGACAGATGGCAGAATTTTGCTTTCATCGAAGGTGAACCGGTAGAGACTACCCTGCAAGTGGGTGCAATGGGTAAACTGGAAGAAGAGATCCTGAAAGCGGGACTGCAACCCAGAGACATCAACTTCCTGACCGTTGAAGGGAAACTGGATAACGCTGACTTCAAACTTATCCGCGATTATATGCCGAATCTCGTATCGGTTGATATTTCCAAGACAAATGCAACGGCTATCCCCGACTTCACTTTCTCGCAGAAGAAGTATCTGCTGAATATGAAATTACCTCATAATCTGAAATCAATTGGACAGCGTGTATTTAGTAATTGCGGTCGTCTGTGCGGCACGCTGGAATTACCGGCCAGTGTAACGGCTATCGAATTCGGTGCTTTTATGGGATGCGATAATCTTCGCTATGTATTGGCTACGGGAGATAAGATCACAACGCTGGGAGATCACTTGTTCGGGGATGGAGTTCCGAGTAAGTTGGTTTATAAGAAATAAAAGAATTGAGGGCTGTCTAAACTTCAAACTTACTAAAGACAGCCCTTTTCTTATTTAAAAGAAACATGCTTTTGACCAGTTTTAAGCAGAATACATATATTCATGATTATTTCACATATAGGCTGTTTCCTCTTCCTAAAGCATAGCTTTTGCCCACCTAAAGCTAAGCTTTCCGTTCTCTAAAGCTATGCTTTTTACTTATACTAAAAGAAGTTTCACACTTCTCCTACTAAAAACTCATTTCTCTATTCTCCTTCACCTTTCTTCTGAACTCCTGATAAATAACCTCTTTCTAGGTGAAGATAAAGCTTTTCATCATTACATTCATCGTATTGCATATCGAAAAAAGTCATTACAGTACTTTCTAAAAATCATCGCATTAATTGTAGAAAACATCCCAATGTTTAAAAAAGAATATCCCAATGAAAAAAATAATCTATTAGCATATTCTATTTAACTATTAGCATATTTCTAAGCAAAGTGAAAAAGACGGTGTAAGAGCGTCCCTTCACCCGTAAACACACTATTTATCAGGAATCCGGAAGAAAGGTGAAGGGCAGAAAAATAACTACGCTCGAGAAAGAGAATTGAATATTAATTATGCACATAATGCTTCTGTCCTGTTATTACAATCAAAGTTACAATTACAGACATAGGGATTAGTAGTATTTTTCAATTCCCCCAAATCCTTTTATCATTTTATTTTCCTTCGTTTTATTGATGAAGTTGTTCAATCGCTTTTCAAATTCTTCGGGCCGTTTTCTGGCAGCTTCAATGTATGCAATTCGGATACGTCTATACGCATCGGAAAATTGTTGGTAATTCTCCCATACTGTTTTATCCTCTTTCAGTTTTCCGATGATATCATTCGGGAAGACAAAAGGGGCTGACAATACTTCTCGTATATTATCTTCCCAATCAGGGTGAATCATATTATGTTCCAGCAACCATTTCAGTCTCTCTTTGTTGGCTTGCGAGTAGGAACTTTTAGGGTTTCTGGGTGTGAAATGCTGGATTTTATGTTCTTTGTCGAGCGCCTTTATGGTGCTGTCGATCCATCCGAAGCAAAGGGCTTCTTCGACAGCGTCGTTGTATGTAACACATTTTTCGCCCGAAGATTTGGAGGGGAATACAAACCAAACGTCATTGGCGTTTTCAAAGTTGTCTGCCAGCCATTTTCGCCAATCTTCTCTGTTTTCAAAATATTTTATTTCCATAGTGCTAAAAAGAACAGCAACCCATTGTTGAGAATAGGTTGCTGTTAAATTGGTTATTCATCAGACTTCATGTATGGGAGTCAGGAGCTTTTATTCGTCCGGTCACTTATTTGTCTCCGTACATCTTCGCCCGCAATTCCTTAATATGGTCGGAAGTGATATATTCGTCATATTCCATCATCTTGTCGATGATACCGTTCGGTGTCAGTTCGATGATGCGGTTGGCAACGGTCTGGATAAATTCGTGGTCATGAGACGAGAAGAGGATATTTCCTCTGTACGTCTTCAGGTTGTTGTTGAATGCCTGGATAGATTCCAAGTCCAGATGGTTGGTCGGAGTGTCCAGAATGAGGCAGTTTGCATTGCGCAGCTGCATACGGGCAATCATACAACGCATCTTCTCACCTCCGGAGAGTACGCTTACTTTCTTCAGCACCTCTTCGCCGGAGAAAAGCATACGGCCGAGGAAGCCTTTCATATATACCTCATTGCCTTCTCCAAACTGGCTCAACCAGTCTACCAGGTTCAGGTCGGTATTGAAGAAATCGGTGTTATCCAGCGGCAGGTAAGCAGTGGTGATGGTTACCCCCCAGCTGAAGGTACCTGCATCCGGTTTCATGTTTCCGTTGATAATTTCGAAGAAAGCAGTCATCGCGCGCGGATTGCGTGACAGGAATACCACCTTGTCACCTTTCTCTACGTTGAAGTTCACGTCGTTGAAGAGCACTACGCCTTCTTCCGTCTTCTTGCTCAATCCGGAAACTTCCAGAATCTGGTTGCCCGGCTCGCGTTCGGGAGTGAAGATGATGCCCGGATACTTACGTGAAGAAGGTTTGATTTCTTCTACGTTCAGTTTCTCCAACATCTTCTTACGGCTCGTTGTCTGCTTGCTCTTCGCTACGTTCGCGCTGAAACGGCGGATAAACTCTTCGAGTTCTTTCTTCTTCTCTTCAGCCTTCGCCTTCTGGTTCTGTTGCTGACGGAGAGCCAATTGGCTGGATTCGTACCAGAAACTATAGTTACCGGCAAACATATTGATTTTTCCGTAGTCGATGTCTACGGTGTGTGTACATACAGAGTCGAGGAAGTGACGGTCGTGGCTTACCACCAATACGGTATGCTCGAAGTTGGCAAGATATTCTTCCAACCAGGTCACTGTTTCCATATCCAAGTCATTGGTAGGCTCATCGAGCAAGAGGTTGTCCGGATTTCCGTACAATGCCTGCGCCAGCATGACACGTACTTTTTCCTTACCACTCAATTCACCCATCAATACGTAATGCTTATCTTCTTTCACGCCCAGTCCGCTCAACAGCATGGCTGCGTCGCTTTCCGCATTCCATCCGTCCAACTCGGCAAATTTTTCTTCCAATTCGGATACTTTCAGTCCGTCTTCGTCTGTGAAATCTTCTTTTGCATACAATTCTTCGCGTTGCTTCATGATGTCCCACAACACGGTATGTCCCATCATGACGGTATCCATGACGGTATATGAGTCCCACTTGAAGTGGTCCTGACTCAACACCGAGAGACGTTCGCCCGGTCCGAGCGCAATCGTACCTGTTGTCGGGTCCAGATCTCCGTAAATCGTACGAAGAAACGTAGATTTTCCCGCACCGTTCGCACCGATAATACCATAACAATTACCACTCGTAAACTTCAGGTTTACGTCATTAAATAACACTCTTTTACCAAACTGAACCGATACGTTCGAAACTGTAATCATCTTATTATTTACTATTTTACTAGTTACTATTTACTATTTGAGCGTGCAAAGGTAGACATTTAAAATGAATTATGAGCTATCTGATATGTGCCAATCTGACATAAAAGTGTTACCTTTGCTGCGTTTTTTGGCAAAACGGCCAACTTGGCAAAGTTTTTGCAGACGAAATCTGTGACATCCGGTCAGTCCGGTATGTTTATAAGCGGTATCTTGCATAGATAACGTGTGTTTCTAAATAGTAAATAATAAAATAGTAAATACCAAGATGGATCCGAAAGAAAAAAAAGTGAAGGAAGAGGAACTGAATGTGGAGGAAACTCACAATCCTGCGGAAGACCAACCGCAAAACGAACAAGCAGAGGGAACCGCTCCGCTGACTCATGAAGAGGAGTTGGAAAAGGAACTGGAAAAGGCTCAAGAAGCGCTTGAAGAGCAAAAGGATAAATATCTGCGCTTGTCTGCCGAGTTCGACAATTATCGTAAACGCACTTTAAAGGAGAAGGCCGAACTGATCCTGAATGGTGGCGAAAAGAGTCTTGGCAGTATTCTTCCGGTAGTGGACGACTTCGAACGTGCCATCAGGACGATGGAAACGGCAACGGATGTCAATGCCGTAAAAGAAGGGGTGGAACTGATTTACAATAAATTTATGGCTGTTCTGGCTCAAAATGGTGTGAAAGTCATCGAGACGAAAGACCAACCGCTGGATACTGATTTCCATGAAGCCATCGCGGTAATCCCCGCACCGTCGGAAGCACAGAAAGGTAAGATTCTGGATTGTGTGCAGACGGGGTATACACTGAACGACAAAGTGTTGCGCCACGCCAAAGTGGTAGTAGGGGAATAAGGATTCGCAACCCATAAAACTCATAATTTTTAAAGAAGCATGGCAGAAAAAAGAGACTATTACGAAATATTGGAGGTGACGAAGACAGCCACAGTAGAGGAGATTAAGAAAGCGTACCGTAAGAAAGCAATCCAGTATCACCCTGACAAGAATCCGGGGGATAAGGAGGCGGAAGAGAAATTTAAGGAGGCGGCCGAGGCTTATGACGTGTTGAGTAACCCGGAAAAGCGTTCGCGTTACGATCAGTTCGGTCATGCGGGAGTGAGCGGTGCGGCAGGCAATGGCGGTCCGTTCGGTGGTTTCGGTGGCGAGGGGATGTCGATGGATGACATTTTCTCTATGTTTGGCGACATCTTCGGTGGCCGCGGCGGCGGTTTCGGGGGAGGCTTCGGAGGGTTTAGCGGATTTGGCGGTGGAGGAGGTTCACAGCAACGCCGGTATCGCGGCAGTGACCTTCGTGTGAAAGTGAAGCTGACGTTGAAGGAGATCTCTACCGGAGTAGAAAAGAAGTTTAAACTCAAAAAATATGTGCCGTGTGACCAGTGTCATGGCACGGGTGCCGAAGGTGACGGCGGTTCGGAGACTTGTCCTACTTGTAAGGGTAGCGGCTCCGTGATCCGTAACCAGCAGACTATTCTGGGCACTATGCAGACTCGCGTCACTTGTTCTACTTGTGGCGGTGAGGGTAAGATTATCAAGAACAAATGTAAGAAGTGTGGTGGCGACGGAATCATTTACGGTGAAGAAGTGGTATCTGTAAACATCCCTGCCGGAGTGGCAGAGGGTATGCAGCTTTCTATGGGTGGTAAGGGTAATGCCGGCAAGCACAACGGTGTGGCAGGCGACTTGCTGATTCTCGTAGAGGAAGAACCGCATCAGGACTTGATTCGCGACGAGAATGATTTGATTTATAATCTGTTGCTTAGTTTCCCGACTGCTGCTCTGGGCGGAGCCGTGGAAATTCCGACTATCGACGGCAAAGTGAAAGTGAAGATTGATTCGGGTACTCAACCGGGTAAGGTGCTTCGTTTGCGCGGCAAGGGATTGCCGAATGTGAACGGGTACGGAACGGGGGATTTACTCGTCAACATCAGTATCTATGTGCCGGAAGCGCTCAATAAAGAGGAAAAGAGCACGCTCGAAAAGATGGAGGCTTCGGACAACTTCAAACCTAACACGTCGGTGAAGGAGAAGATTTTCAAGAAGTTCAAGAGTTTCTTCGATTAATATAATAATTTAGGCACGGATTACACGGATTTCACGGTTTTTAGTGTTGTCATTGCTGCAAAGTAACCGCGTTAATCCGTGAAATCCGTGCCTAAAAAAGATAGAAATTTATTAGTGACAAGTACTTAACATATAAAAGTGAGCTGCAATCTTTTTTGTGGCTCACTTCTGTTTTTAGAGCTTGTCCTTTTAAAAAAAAGACATATATTTGTGTAGCAAATAAATAGAGACTAAATATAGACTTCAAGTATGGCAGAACCTTTTAAGAATATGTATAACGAGCAATTTTTCGATCTATTTACGAAAGATTTGAAACTTGTTATCGATGATTTTGATGCTCACGGGTTTGTTTCTCAAGTTATGGATGATGAATGGGAAGGCAGGGAACTTAAACAGCGCTGCATACATATCACTACCATTCTGAAAAAGTTTTTGCCGGCAGATTACAAAGAGGCAATCGCTAAGATTCTTGAGTTGTTGGATTATGTAAAAAGTACGCGGCCTGATTTTTCGGTGATAGATGATACGAAGTTTGGATTGATGCTGGAGTATGGGGCGATTCTGGATAATTATGTCGAGCAATATGGGTTGGATGATTATGAAACGTCTGTCAAGGCGATAGAGAAAATCACGCAGTTCACAAGTTGCGAGTTTGTGACTCATCCTTTTATTATAAAATATCCGGATAAAATGATGAAGCAGATGTTGGTTTGGTCGAAACATGAGCATTGGGGAGTAAGGCGGCTTGCGTCAGAAGGTTGCCGTCCGCGTTTGCCTTGGGCGATGGCTTTGCCGAATCTGAAGAAAGATCCGACACCTATCATTCCTATTTTGGAGAATCTTAAAAATGATCCGGCAAGATTTGTACGGTTGAGCGTTGCCAATAATTTGAATGATATTGCGAAAGATAATCCGGAAATTGTCATTGATTTGGCAAAGAAATGGAAGGGGGAATCGAAAGAGGTAGACTGGATTATTAAACACGGTTGCCGGACGCTCTTAAAGCAAGGGATTCCGGAGGTGATGGAGTTGTTTGGTTTTGATTCTATCAGAAATAATATTAGTGTGGAGGATTTTCAGATTTCAAGTCCTAAGGTTAAAGTCGGGGATTCGTTGGAGTTTGGTTTTAACTTGTTGAATCATAGCAATAAGACAATCAAAATACGGCTTGAATATGGTATTTATTACCAAAAAGCAAATGGAACGCTGACGAAGAAAGTTCATAAAATCAGCGAAAAAGAATATACCGGGAATTCTACCACACGAATAACGCGAAAGCACTCTTTCCGTGTGGTTACAACGAGAAAATTCCATCTCGGGCTTCATCAAATTGCTATAATAATCAATGGGAGTGAATTTGAAAAATATGATTTCGATTTGATTGAGTAATTCGATTGCTGCAACAAATAATATAAATCCTCGATTCTCCGGATGAAAATCGAGGATTTTTTATTTTGATTACTACTATCTTCTTCCTAATACCCCGGATTCTGTTTCAACCTCTCATTCATCACCCGTATTTTCTCCGGTATAGGAAATACGGTTGTATATCCACTTGCCTCATCCGGCAGTTGCGGACGGCTGCTGTAAGCTCTTGTAAACTTCCCGAAGCGGACTAGGTCCTGACGTCTCCATCCTTCCCAAGCCAGTTCCAGCTGACGTTCGGCAAGGATATTCTCTAAAGTGGCAGTGCGAGGAGAAGCGTTGACACGGCTACGAACTTCATTGAGTTCTTCATCTCCGTTTGCTCCGTTCCGGACTTTCGCTTCACTCTTCATCAACAAAGCGTCTGCATAGCGGAACAATACAATGTCATTCTCCATCAACTTACCGTCTTTTGTGGCAGTCGGGTCGACTTCATACTTTTTCATGCGGGCTCCTGCGGTTTGTTCGTATGGGGTGTCTGTTATATCCAGAGATACTTTCCAGGGCAGATATTCCAGTACCGTTCCATTATCCAGTTTGATTATGTTTCCTTTCAGGTCGTGGACAATTCCTGCAAAATAGCAAATATCAAAACGGGGATCTTGTTCCGCGGTTTCATAACCGAAAGTTTCGAGGGCTTCAATGGTGGCGCTGGGACCGTTCTCACCGCTTAGTCCGTAAGCCTTGGCGTGATTATAGTGGCGGGAACGGAAGAGATATTGCATCTGGTTGGTATACAGAGTTTTGTTCATCGGGATAGTGAAGACATTCTCTACAGACGGTTCGTTGAATATGGAGAAATTCGTTTCGTATTCCGGTTCCAGTTTGTAGCCCATAGTCTTGAGTTGGTCACAGTAGTAGATGACTGTTTCCCAAGCATTGAGTTCGCTGCCGTTCACAGTGAACTTTATATTTTTTCCGTCCGGACGTTGTCCGTCCGTCCAATCATTGTCTGTATAAACTTCGGAGTTCAAAGCCAGTTTGGCCAGTAAGAAACTTACCACGGGGCGAGTGATACGACCATAGTAAGGGCCGGACTGGTTGCTATGTGCATCGCTCAACAAAGGAGCCGCCTCTTGCAATTCCTTGACAACAAAGTCAAAGACCGTTTTCCGTTCACTTTGCACTACATCTTTCATTGCTACGGAAGAGGATTGAACTAGCGGGATGCGTCCGAACAAATCCATCAGGTAATAATAATACATAGCCCGCATGGCACGTACTTCGGCACGGTATGCCGGCAGTTCCGTAGCGGAATGAGTTTCGGCGAATTTGTCTATCCGTTCCAGTGATTTGTTACTTAACATGACGACTTTATAGAGATATTCCCATGTAGCCTGAATGGCATCATTCTCTATTCCCCAATCGTGCAGGTAAAGTCCTTGCCAAAAACCACCGTCATACCAGTCACCTCCACGGGTGGGGATAATGGCTTCGTCGGAGGTAAAGGTGTTCAGATCGTAGACTCCCCTACCCGTTCCCTGCAATCCCTGACTATCACTATAACCGCCTACGTATGTATAAAGCGAAGCTACTGCATTGAGATATACTTCCGAGATCGTATTGTAAACGTCATCTTCGGGTAACTTATCTTTCGGATTTTCCTCCAAAAACTTACTACATGAGAATAAACCCAGGCACGCTATAAGAAGAAAAACCAGCACTCCCGAAGGAGGTAAGATCTTCTTTGAAAGCTGTTCCGCTATCCTTGAAAGCTGTTCTTCTTTCTGCAAAAAACGACTTTTATTTTTCATATATTGTTTCATCATCTCCTCCTCCATTAAAAGTTAATACTCAATCCCAGTGTGTACGTCCGCGCCAACGGGTATCCTCGTTTATCATCCACGCCTAAAGTGGAGTTCACCGTTGAACTGTTAATCATGGGTGAAAGTCCCGAATAACCGGAAATGGTTGCCAGGTTGTTGACTGTAAATGCCAGACGCAGGGAACGGACATATTTCTTCAGTTTCTGCACTTTCTCAATCGGCACGTTCCAACCCAGCGTCACATAGTCGAAGTTGACATAATCTCCCTTTTCCAACCAATAGTCAGTGGCGGTTTGATCCTTGATGTTCTGTTTCGGGGCTTTCTTCATTACGTTATAGTCGGGAAATATATTCATGTTCATATAGGTCAGGGAGGTTCCGTTGTAGATTTTATGTCCGAAAGCTCCGTTAATCTGCAAAGACAAGTCGAAACGCTTGTAGCGGAAACTGATGTTGGAGCCAAGAATCGTTTTAGGTACGGCTTGTCCTGCCACGTAGCGGTCTTCACCATCTTCAAGGCTGACACCTCCGCCATTCAGATCGGCGATGCCATAGGTGTATCCACCGTTTCCATCGGATTCGAGTCCCGTACTGTGGGGAAGATAGAACACGCCCAACGGTTGACCCACCATCTGATATACGATGTGGTTGTATCCTCCGTGAAAGCCGGCTCCGTCAAGGCTGGCAAGACTTTTATATTCGGGGGCAGAAAGCATTTCGCCGTTGTACATACCGCTTAATGAGAGCAGTTTGTTGCGCTGGAAAGTGATATTGGCATTGATATTCAGTTCCATATCCTTGGTCTTCAAGGGGGTGATGCCGATGGCGATTTCCGTACCCCAGTTGCGCATGGAACCGATGTTGGCAAGTAAGGTGTTATAGGTGAAAGGCGGTACGCTTACGTTGTAAAGGTAAAGCATGTCTGTGGTTCGGGAGTTGTAATAGTTGGCGGAAAGCAGCAGGCGGTTGCCGAAAAGAGCTACGTCGATACCGGTATTAAAGGTATGTTTCACTTCCCATTTCAGGTCGGGATTCGTGTTCCGTAAGTCTCCTAAAGATACGACGGCGGAGTTTCCGACGGGGACTACACCGTTCGGCTTTACAAGGTTCAATGTAGTGTATGAGTCAATCCCGCTCTGATTACCTGCCAAACCGTAGCCAATACGGAATTTCAGATTATCCACCATCGGCAACTGCTTCATAAATTCTTCTTCACTAATCACCCATGCGGCAGATGCGGAGGGGAAGAATCCCCATTTATGGTTCGCTCCGAATTTGGAGGAAGCATCTGTACGGGCGTTCAGCGTCAGTACGTAGCGGTCGGCGTATGTATAGTTGAAACGTCCCATGAAAGATGCCAGACGGGGTTGGTCGTAGTAAGAATTAGTGCCTTCCCACAAGCGGAGTGCGCCTGCCTGAAGATTATTATACCCGAATTTGTCGGTGCTGAAATTGCTTACTGTTGTATAATATCCCGTGTAGGTTTCTTTTTGAAGTTCGGCAAGTGCCAACACGTCAAAGAAATGTTTTTTCCAGTTTTTCTTATAGGTCAGCATCATGTTGCCCAGCAAGGATTCTCGCTTTTTGGTTCCTTTGTAAGCCTGGCCGTTCGCCCAGACGGAGGTGGGGAGGTATTGCGAATTTTCCACGATATTATAGGTATAGGCACCGAAGAGGTTTAGTTTCAGTCCTTCCAGCAGATTGAAAGTCAGACGGGCGTGCGTGCTGATGTGCGAAGTGGCATCATCGTCCTGCACTTCCATCCATGCCAATGGATTGGTGATTTGGCTGGCAGTCGTTATTCCGTCCCAGGAATTGGTGACGGGGTCTTTATGGTTGGGATAGGTGGGGTTGAATGTGGCTGCCGAATAGAACGTTTTCTGATAATCCACCAGATTATGATTCTTCTGAATGGAACCGAACATTCCCAGCTCGCAGTTCAGGAAGCCGTCGAACATTTTCTGATTCATGTTCATATTCGAAGTGAAGTTTTTCATGTCTTCATTCAGAATCACTCCCTGACGATCCATGAAACCAAGAGAAACGCGATAGCTGGACTCACTGGAACCGCCATAAAAGGCGATGTGATGGTTTTGTTGTAGTCCTGTCTGTTCAATCTCTTTCTGAAAATCGGTGTTATTTCCTTTGTCCAGAATGGAAATGCCGCGTTCCGAGGCGACACGGCGGTACTCATCGCCGGACAGCATTTTCAGATTCTTGTAGACGGTGGAAACTCCGAAGCTACCGTTGTAGGCTACCTGTGTTCTGCCGCTCATTCCTTTTTTGGTGGTGACTTCAATCACACCGGAGGCTCCTCGTGAACCGTATTGTGCGGTTTCGGAAGCATCTTTCAAAATGGTGAAGCTCTCAATATCCGTAGGGTAAATGGAGGTGAGCATACTCAAGTCGCCAAATACTCCGTCGACGATTATCAAAGGGTCATTGCCACTGGTCAGTGAGGTGGTTCCCCGCAGGCGTACCGCATCCAAGGCTGCCGGACCGTTTGATCCGCGTTGGATGGTCAAGCCCGGCACACGTCCGCGGATTGCTTCCAAAGGGTTCGTTATCTGGTCTTTATTCATCTGTGTCTCCGTAATCTTCTCTACGGAACCGGAGAGAGTTTTCAAACTTCCGGTGGCATATCCAACAGTTATCAATGAGTCTATGGGCGTGACGGGAATCTTCTGCGCCAAGGTGCTCTCGCACGGAATTACCAGAAGAAGAAGGCTGTAGAAAATGAGTCTAGCGTGTTGTACCATATTCTTAGTTTTTAAGGTAATAATACAAATATAACAAAAAAAGAGGGAATCTGGTTGAGTAGATTCCCTCTTTTATTCATAAATGATATTGACAATGTCTATTTCACGATTATCTCATCCGTAAATATCCAACCTCCGAATTCGCTTCCGGCCTGTGCCTGGTAACGTACGTATCTTCCTTTGGCTTCTCCCTGCCATGAAATATCCGTAAACCGGATAGGGGTTTCTTTGCTCACTTCAAAGTGTTGTTTTTGCAACTCCGTGAAGTTAATCCCATCATCGGAAATGGAAATAATCACTGTCTCCGGCAGGAATACTTCCGCGCCGACCACTTGCATAAAAGCGGCGGTGACGGAATGGATAGGGGTTTCTTTTTCCATATCAATCGTCACATCGAGACGGTTGTCCGAGATAAATCCTTGCCATGAACCATCACCATAAGTCCAGTCACCACGTATGCCGTCTGTCAGAGCTGTGTTGCCCTGTGCGGGATAATGAGGGCTGTAGGGAGAGTTATAGATCACTTTTTTACCGAGCGCCAAATGGCTGACTGGTTGAAGAGATTCGGGACGGCTGCCGATTTCTTTGCTCAAATCGAAAGGATGGTATCCTTTTTTCTGTAAATCGGCCACTGCTGACAGTGCGCGGGTATGGAAATCGGGCCACGACTTACGTTCCGGAGCCGACCAGGCTACTTCCGCCAATGCCAGCATACGGGGATAAATCATATATTCCACGTGTTCGGGAGTAGGGATATATTCCACCCATAGGTTTCCCTGCACGCCGTAGACTAACTTTGCCTGCTCCGCAGTTAAGGAAGCGGGAACAGGATCGTAGGCATATACTTTCTTCAATGGCAGGTAGCCGCCGATAGCTTCCGGCTGGGAGTACGGGGCGTCCTGATAGCTGTCCATATAACAGTATGCACCCGGCGTCATGATGGCATGATGGCCGGAGGTGACGGCAGCGATACCACCCTCTTCTCCACGCCACGACATAACGGTTGCATTGGGCGCAATGCCTCCTTGCAGAATCTCGTCCCATCCCAAGAGACGGCGTCCGTGATTGTTGAGGAACTTTTCGATACGGTGTATCAGATAGCTTTGCAGCTCGTCTACATTGGCCAGATGCTCGTCTTTCATTCTCTTCTGACATTTCGGACAGGTCTTCCAAGCCGATTTACCGGCCTCATCACCTCCTACATGAATGTATTCGGAAGGGAAAAGTTCCATAACTTCCGTCAGTACATTCTCCAGAAAGGTGAAAGTTTCTTCATTGCCGATACAGAAATCGGAGTTCTTGTAAGGTTCTCCCGAACAGGATAGCTGCGGGTAGGCAGCCAGTACTTCTTCCGAATGGGAAGGCATTTCAATCTCCGGAATCACGGTGATATAGTGCTGACGGGCATATTCCAGTATTTCACGAATATCGTTCTGGGTGTAATAGCCGCCGGAAGCTCCGGGTTCATCGTAACGGAGGTATTTACGTCCACCGTTCCACCATTTCTTCCAAGTGGGGTCTGTACGCCAGGCTGCAAAATCGGTCAGTAAAGGGTATTTCTTGATTTCAAGCCGCCAGCCTGCCGCATCGGTCAGATGCAGGTGCAAACGGTTGATTTTGTAATATGCCAATGCATCTATCTGCTTCTTTATAAACTCTTTGGTAGAGAAATGGCGGGATACGTCCAGCATCAGTCCGCGGTAAGCAAAACGCGGGGTGTCTTCTATCTCGACAGAGGCTACGGAATAGCTGCCTGTGCCCGCCGGTTGCATCAGCTGTAACAGGGTTTGCATTCCATAGAATAATCCGGCTCCCGAAGTTGCCCGGATCTCGATTCGTTGAGGGGTGACGGAGAGTGTATAGCTTTCCGGTGATGGCAATTGGGGGGTCTTGGGGGTTATCAATAAGAAAAGCATCTGTTTCCTGTCTTTCATTCTCGCTTCTTTCAATTGAACAGGCAATGCTTTCAGGTAATTCTCCCAGAGTTCCGCTTCTCCACCTTGCAGGTTTGTATAAAGTTTTGTCTTTTCTGACAGTAAAAAAGAGCCCGTCCCCTGCTCCATTTTTAATGGGACAGGTATGACGGACTGTGCCAGAATGGGATGTGCATGGAAGCACATCCCCAATATCCATAAGAAAAGACAAACTTTAGGGTGTTCTTTTCTTATATTCATTAATCAATTTTGATTTCGTCTACAAATAAAAATGCGTTTTTACCTTTTCCTCCATGCCATGCCGGAAGTGATTTCTCCGGTGAAGCAATGACTCTCACGTATTGGGTGGTCACAGGAGCAAAGGTTAGTTTATGCTCAACGATTCCGTCTTTGTCTGTCTCTTTCATCTCCGGATATTCTTCGGAAGCAATCTTTTTGAAGGTCTTGCCATCATCTGAAGTTTCTACGGACAGGTTTCTGGCATCAAATACCCAGTCTCCTTTTGCTACATTGGTAGAGATTGCCACGCTTGAGATTTCAGTAGGTTGCTGGAGGTCGATAGTCATATCCATGTCGTTTCCGTTGAAAGCGATCCAACGGCCTGACTTGTAGCTGCTATTTCCTTTCAGACCATCTATCAAAGTGGAAGCTCCTTTGAACAGGTATTGTTCATTGATAGGCTGATTGGCTACAATCGGCTTCATGCTGGATTTGCTGAAATCAATCTTCTCTGTCACTGTCTTGCTTTCGCCGTTGGGACGAATGGCTTTGGCGGACAGGGTTACATTTTCCTTGATTTTCAATACTCCTTCGTAAACAGGGGAAGCGGCAGTAGGTTCTGTGCCGTCTAATGTATAGTAAACAGGGGCACCGTCGATGGTAGACAGGGTAACGTCCATTGTTCCTTCTGCCGGATTCGGGTCAAACTCGGCTTGTACGTCAAATACGTGTTTAGCGTAATTGTATCCTTCTGCATCGTACCACTTAATCAGTTGTGGAAGACGGGACAGGAAGTTGGCATAGTTTTTCTTTTCGGGGCTGGACCACTGAATTTCACACAAAGCAGCCCAACGAGGCAATACCATGTATTGTGCATGCGGGAAGGTAGCGATGTATTCTGTCCAGAGGTTGGCTTGCACTCCCTTGATGTATTTCTGTTCTTCCGGAGTAAGAGAAGCCGGCATCGGCTCGTAGCTATACACTCTCTCCATCGGCAGATAACCACCGATACCGAACGGTTCGTTTTCGATGTCTTTAGCTTGGTAGTAGTCGAAATACAGGTAGGTGTTCGGTGTCATGATGACATCGTGTTTCTGCTTCGCAGCTTCGATACCACCTTTCTCACCACGCCATGACATCACGGTAGCATTCGGAGCAAGTCCGCCTTCGAGGATTTCATCCCAACCGATGATCTGACGTCCGTGGTCGTTCAAGAATTTCTCAATATGGTTGATGACAAAGCTCTGCAAACGTTCTTCTTTACTGTGGTTCTGGTCAGATTTCAGCCCCAATGCTTTGATACGTGCCTGGCATTTCGGACATTTTTCCCATCTCACCTTCGGACATTCGTCGCCACCTACATGGATGTATTCCGACGGGAAGATTTCAATCAGTTCACCAAATACATCTTCAAGGAATTTCAAGACTTGGTCGTTTCCGGCACAAAGCACATCTTCGGATACACCCCATTGTCTCCATACTTCGTACGGGCCACCGGTACAACCCAGTTCAGGATAAGCGGCAAGGGCAGCTTGCATGTGTCCCGGAAGGTCGATTTCGGGAATAACTGTAATATAACGTTCGGCAGCATACGCCACTATTTCTTTCGCCTGTTCCTGTGTATAGAAACCACCATAAGGCTTACCGTCATATTCGCCGGAGTTACGTCCGATAACTGTTTCTGTTCTCTTGGAACCGATTTCTGTCAGTTTCGGATATTTCTTGATCTCCAAACGCCAGCCCTGGTCTTCCGTAATATGCCAATGGAAACGATTCATATTGTGCAAAGCCATCATATCGATATAAGTCTTTACTTCATCTACTGTAAAGAAATGACGGCTGGTATCGAAATGCGCGCCACGATAGCCAAAGCGGGGAGCGTCATTGATTTCTACGGCTGGCATGGCAATATCCGTACCGACAGCCACAGGCAATGATTTGCGTAGGGACTGGATGCCATAGAATACGCCGGCTTCCGTAGGACCGGTAATCGTGATTCCATCACCGGTAACTTTCATCTGGTAGGATTCCGGATTTTCGTTCTCCGTGCCTAATGCCAGTACGATTGCGTTTTTACCTTCTGTTCCGGCTTCAATGGCGAAATCCTTTCCGGTAGCCGTTTTCAGATAGTCTGCCAGGAATTTTGCGTTGCGTTGCATCTTCTCGTTTCCTTCCGGATAGAGAATTTTCACACTGCTCTTGAGGATGAAGGGACTTCCTTGAGCGGTTACAATTTCTTGTGGCATGGGGATGATCTGGTAGTTGGCTTCCTGTTGCGCCGATTGGCAAGAGGCAAAAAGTCCTGCTAGTGCCAGACATCCGGTTAATTTTAAGAGTTGCTTCATAAACTAAAAAATTAGGTGTTAAGTTATTAATAGATTAATTATAAGTTTCACGAATATGTTTGATTGTCAAAGGCAGTTCCTCTCCTTTCTTTATTTGGGGAGAAGTGATAACGACCGTTTTACGTTCTCCGGGAAGAAGGTCGAAAAAGTTGTCGCTGAAACGGGCTCCCTGCAAAGGAATTTCAATAAAGACATCTTTTGCAAGAGCGGGAGAAAACAATGTCAGTTCACACATGCCGTCTTTCTGTTTTATCTTGCAGGAAACGGTTGTTTCAGGCAGAAGCAGGTCTTTTGTTTTTCTAAAGAAGTATACGGTTTCGGCAAGGGTGTTTCCTGCCTTGTCTTTCAGGGTCAGTTGCATGAAACAGCGTTGCTGTTCTTCCGGTGATAGCCAGGTGTCGGGTTTTATACGGTACACGCATTGGGAAGTGTTAGCCGGAACTGTCAATGTGTTGAGTCGTATCGGCTTGCCTTGTTTCTTTCCGTCAAAGTCTGTTACTTTCATTTCCAACATCAGGTGGTCTTTGGTGTCCGGACAGTCGGAAATCAGGTAGATATTGAGGCTGTCGTTCTGCTGGATAGGATTGATGAGGATTGGAGCAAAGGCTCGTTTGGCTTGGTAATGCAGGGCTTTCCAGTTACCGTAATAGTCGATGCTCGACCAGGATACTACCGGCCAGCTGTCATTCAGTTGCCAATACAGGGTACCCATACAGTAAGGACGGTTCCGACGGTGTGCTTCCAGTCCGTGACGCATTCCTTGCCCTTGCAGCACTAGTCCGACATAGACAAAGTCTTTAAATTTTTCGGGGATGATATAGTCGCGCTCCATGTAGGTACAAATCAGGGCGTTGCCGATGCTGCTTTTCTGATGAGCATTCATCACTTCCGATTCTATCTGATAATCTTCCGGAGCGGCGAAAGTGGAGATGGTCTTCATTTCCGGGAAGGACTGAAAACCGAATTCGCTCATGAAACGGGGCAGGTCTGTATCGAGTGACTCGAATGTTTTTTGACCATACCAGACTTCCCAGTTATGGCTGTCTCCTATTCCCCAGGATTCAGGACGCCCCCAGTTGGCAAAATACGGGGAGCTGTGTATGTAGAAACGGTCGGCATCCAGTTCTTTAACCTTGGCTGGAAGGAGCTGATGGAACAGTTTGTCGTAGCCTCGAAACATTTCCTGATAGATTTCGGGCGGGAAGTTCTTGTCGAATCCCCAATATTTTAAGGCTTCCAGTATTTCGTTATTACCGCACCACATCGCCAGGGAAGCATGATTGCGAAGGCGACGGATGTTATAGCAGGCTTCCGCCTCTACCCTTTTCAGGAAGGTGGGGTCGGACGGATAGGGAGTGCAGGCAAACATGAAGTCTTGCCACACCAGTATTCCGTTTTCATCTGCCAGGTCATAGAAACGGTCATCTTCGTACGTTCCACCTCCCCATACACGAATGACATTCATGTTCGCTTCGCGGATGTCGCGGAATAAGGTTTGGTAGCGTTCGGTAGTGACGTTAGTCAAGAGTGCATCCTGGGGGATGTAATTGGCTCCTTTGGCAAACATAGGTACACCGTTTACTTCAAAATAGAAGGATTCTCCGTCTTTATCTTTTTCATTAACGAGGCGAACGGTACGCAGTCCTATCCGGTGCGATTGCTCGGCTACGACTTTATCTTCTACTATGATTTGGGCGGAGAAATCATACAGGGCGGGCTTTCCCCATCCATTCGGCATCCAACGTACGGGGGATGCCACTTCGGAAGGTATGGAAACATGATTGATTCCGGGCTGTAAGGTGATTGCCTGGCTGATGCTTTTTTCTGCACTTCCTTCGAATGAGGTATTGATTCTCACCTCTGCCTGAAGTGGCCGGGGGAGTATGTTGTTTATTTCTAATTCATTAGACAGGTTTGCGAGCTGGTCGGTCAGTGCGAGTTGCTTTATGTGGTAGTCACTGATAGAAGCTGCGTCATAAAAACGGATGGTCACCGGACGCCAGATACCGCTGGTCACCATGCGGATTCCCCAGTCCCAGCCATAGCTGTAAGGGGCTTTACGGGAGAATATGCTTAAATGTTTGTCGTGATGGTCGTTGTCTGCCGGATAGTTGAATCCGTTCGAGTTATATTGAGGCAGTGTCTGCCGGATGGGGGAATGAAAATAGATGTGAAGAAGGTTTTCTCCGATACGGAGTTGGGACTTGACGGGTATGGTATAACCGACAAACATGTTATCGGCTTTCAGCAACAGTGCTCCATTGAGGTATACATCGGCGTATGTGTCAAGGCCTTCAAAAACCAATTGGGCGTCATCCCGTTTCAGTTGTTCGGGGGTAACTATAAAAGCAGTCCGGTATTCCCAGTCTTCATTTTCCACCCACTGAATCTTTTGTTCATTGATGCCATAAAAAGGATCGGGAAGTTGTTTATGGTTAATAAGATCCTGATGAACGGTGCCCGGAACCTGTGCCGGTCGCCACAGCTCTGTCCCTGCCTGGGAAAACTCCCAGCCTGTATTTAGAACGACAACTTCGGAATTGTCATTGCTCTGTGCATATGCCATACTGCAACAGCATAGTAGTTCACATGCTATTTGAGCCTTTTTTCCGATCAAATTAATCATCATAGTGGGGGCATTAGATATTAACGGATTCAAAGATATTATTTTTTCAGCAAATTTCACTGATAATTTAACAAAATAATGCAGACTAACATAGCACTTTGGGGGAAATGCTGCAGAAGCTCCCATCTTACAACCTTTATCGGGCTTTGGAAAGTAGTTCATTCATTGAAGTTGAATGTTCTGAACCTACGATTGCGGAGCCTCTGCTTTAAAAGTGGAGGCGGGCAATTCATCCTTGTTCACCAGATTGGCCCGGGTGAAAGGTTGCCAACCATAACGAACATACCGCGGATGTTTCACTTTCTCACTATACACTTTCAGTCGTCCTGCTTCCACCTCGGCAACTGCCGGATAATAGATTCCGTCTGTTTCGGCCACTTCGAAAGTCCGCAACGGCAACCCATCTGCACTCGTTAGTCCATCTCCATAATCAAAAGTAATGTATACTACCTCTCCGGAAAAATCTGCCTGATGGAATAAGGGACCGGAAGAAGTGACGTGAGATTTATCATAAGTTTTACTTAATGCCCAACGGGCTAAACGTTCGCCTATCGGTCTTTTATTTCTGGGATGCACGTCTAATGAATCTCCCCAATCGCTCGACACAGCCATGCCCGTATAAGGAATTTCATTCATCATCCTACGCTGGCTGTCGCGGAAACAAGGCCATGACGGACGATCTATGCTCGATAACTGCACGTAATAGAACGGCATCGCCACATCTCCCCAGTTCTGACGCCAGCTATCGACGAGTAATTTGAACAGTTTCTCATGGGCTTCATAGTTATGTGTATTCGATTCGCCTTGATACCAGATCACTCCTTTGATCGGATATTGTTCTAATGAACGTATTCCTGCTTCATACAGATAGCAAGGTTCGTAAGGATGACGTTGCAGGTTGTCCTCTGACTTTTTTATATTCAGACTTGCCCGTTCCCGTACCCAGTCCTGAATAAAATCATTCTTTCTCCAATTGCACAGGATGGCCGGGAAGTTATGTTCTAATGTATTCCGATCTATCCAGGCTTCCGTTGGCGAGCCGCCAATGGCATTACAGATCAATCCCACCGGAACTTGCAGACTGTCCTGCAACATTTTTCCGAAAGCATAGGCTACAGCAGAAAAAGAAGCTGCCGTTTTCGAAGTAGAGGCTGTCCACTTGGTGTCTTTATAATACTGAAGATGATTCAGGGAATCGAGAACAGAGCTATCCCACTCGACTGCATTCGTAGCCCAACGACATTTCATATCAAACAAACGGATGTTGTCATTATTCGCCGCTGCCATGTCTTCCTTGGCGGTAGAAGAAGCTCTCAACATAAATTCCATATTTGATTGCCCGGAACACAGCCAGACCTCACCTGCCAATACATTATTATATTGAAGTTTTTGTTTCGCGGTAGCAACTGTCAATGTATAAGGACCTCCAGCTTTCAGAGGTTGCAGGCGGATACTCCATTGTCCGTTAGAAAGGAGGTTCGTCGTATATCGTTGGCTGGCTATACTGACTGTCACTTTATCTCCCGCATTGGCAACTCCATGAATCGTCAACGGACAGCCATGTTGCAAAACCATATTATCCGTATAAAGCTGGGACAATCGTAATCCGCCCAAGATACGCTTCTGTACAGATTGTGCAGATAAGGCTGCACAGCATATCAAACAAAACGACAATATGAATATCTTTTTCATTTCTTCGTTATATAAGATTTCATTATTTCTACTCACTTCAGAGATCCTTAACCTCAATTATATTCTCCGCGTTTTCGGGGCTTACTGTATCTTTCTCTCGGGCGAATAAACCAGTCCTTTTACTGCATCCTCACCATCAAGCGTTACAAAGACGGTAGTAAACATCCATTTAACCAAACGCACTTCTTCCATCTTAAATTTGCCGACTGGCAATTTTAGAAGTACTTTATTCCATCCTTTATTCAAAGATACTTTCAATGGAGGCCGGGCCACACAGTTCTCGTTTCCCAATGCGATTTCTGCACTTTTCACCCGATGGGTGGCAGACCATACCGGAGGCAGAATCTCCTGGTCGTTAATCCAGATGCGGCTCTCTTTATAATCCCATTTTCCGGGCAATGGAGGTAAATCGTTTTCCGAACGTCCGTAGTTCTGAAATTCAGCCCACAAGCCTACTTCCTGATCTTTCGGGGAGTAAACGTATGTATATGCATAGGCCGTGTGATTCTCCTGCGGGTCTTCATAAAACGTTGGAATTATTTTTCCCCAGACGTGACGAAGATAGATGCCGGCACCAATAGCAGAACTCACTTTATATTCTTTTCCCTCATATAAGTAGCTATCTTTCAGTTCCTGTTCGGGAGGAAACACTTTTGTCAGATCACCTTCATTCGGAAATGCTTCTGTAATGTTCCATTTTACATTGGTCTGTTTCACATAAGCAAAAGGATATCCTTTAAACGTATGTTCTTTATGCCAAAGCATTCTCTTTTCGAAATCGGCAAAAGCCTTAAATTCAGGTTGTTCTTCCGAACGAAGAATGGTTCCATTCTTATCAAAATATTCTGTTCCGCCTCCACGCCAGGCGCGCTCTGCGAGGGCAAGCACATTCGGATAGAAATTATTTTCAAGGATTATGTTACGTTCAGGAGCTACCAGACGGTCATTCCATACAGCTACTATGGCACCTGCCATATCATCACTTCCCTGTTCCTTATTATATATGCGACTGTTATAAAGACCGATAATATCGCCAAAAGTATCAAAGTGGTTTAAATAATGAAATCTCGAATCAATGACAGGAATACCCTCCTGCGCCTTACCGCGATAACTCCACAAATGAGTCATATCTATTTCTCCCGGTTGGTAATGCCATCCGGGATTCCATGAGATTACTTTTTTCCCGTTAGCACGCACGTGTGCAATCATTTCGGGCACAAACTTCGGATTGGTAAATTTGACTTCATCCGTACCAATATGAATATAAGGTACGTCAAAGGTTTCGCAGACTTCATCCATCAGGAGTTTCAGTATTTTCATTCCCTCGGGACTTTGCATATCATGACGAAATGCACGGATAAAAGCTGCACTATGTCCCGGCATATCGAACTCCGGTATGAGAGTCATATTATGAGCTTTACAATATGCCACTAGTTCTTTTGCTTCTTCTTGTGTATAGAATTTGCCGGGCATCCGGGTGGTGTTGACGCTGTCATTCAGCACGGGGAATATCTTGCTTTCCAATCGCCATGACTGGTTCTCTGTCAAGTGCCAATGGAATACATTTATCTTATAACGAGCAAGAATGGCTATTTCACGTTTCAACTCTTCCATCGAAATATAGGTTCTTCCTACATCGTGCATGAATCCCCTGACCCGAAAAGCCGGCCAGTCGAGAATTTCACAACCTGCAAAAACTGTCTTTTTACCTTTCACATTCTGGAGTTGGGCCAAAGTTTGCATCGCCCAGTATACGCCTCGTTCGCTGACTGCTTCTACCTGAATTTTATGGGCTGATACTTTCAACTGATAGGCCTCATCCTGATTTACAGGCACTCCATATAAAGCCGGGACAAAACTTACCTCAATAATAGAAGAAGCATTGTCAGTCGTTACTCCTCCCCTTTCAAGAATAAAGTTTTCCCATTCCTGTTTGAGTGCAGGAGTAGAAAGCCGGACTTTTCCCAATGTAAAGTCGGATTTCAGAGAAGAATATCGTTGCGGTTCGGGAAGCAGATGAGCGCCATCTGCCAGAACCGTAGAAGTTGTGTTAAAGCTAATAAGAAAAAGGAATAAAAAAATGATTCTGTTTCTCATTGCATCTCTATAATTTAAAATTGGGGGGATGGAGAGTATTTATTTCACAATATCTTTTAGTTTGATAGACTGAAAAGTCATGTGTGCCACACTGCTCTCATATAGAATACCGATTGTCTCTTTATCAATCATCGTCAGGCAACTATATCCCCATCCTTCTGCTTCGTCGAGCATGATTTGATGTTCGGGCAACCAGGTAAGTCCTTTATCCAGACTTGCTTTTATTGTTATATGATTGCGCCCTTTAGTTGTATCCGGATTTGAAAACAGCAGGAGGTCTTTATTCAAAACGTTGTCCTTGGCATCGACATGAATCAGACTGGCCATACATACCGGTTCCTGAAGTGCCTTACGTGAAGACGGATGTTCTGTCCAGGTTTTTCCCAAATCTTTGGTTAGGGCGACAGCACGGCTTCCTCCTCTATTATCACGCATATTCAGCATTAATACTCCCGGTTCTATTTCAGCAACTTGTGCTTCCGTTGTATTAGTCCGTGCCAGATGATGCATTTTCCATGTTTTTCCCCGGTCTTTACTATACATGATTCCTGCATTCGGGATACGGGTAGAGTCGATAAACTGTGTTGGAAATACTAATGTACCGTCGCTCATCGTTATTCCTCGTCCTGGACCTTGAAGCAGAAAATACCAGGAGGGATCTTTTACCTGTTCTGTTATATTGATCGGTTTCGACCAGGTTTTACCATCGTCTGTGCTCTTTGCCAATACCAGCTGTGCGGTATGGTTTATATCCATTCCCGGATGGGAGCTCCACCAGGCACGTTGATTACCCATACCATGGGTCCATGCGGCAACCACCCAGACGGTATTCGTTTGGGTATCTACCAAAATAGAGGGATCTCCTACCCCATTCTGTGCTTTAGGCAAACCGCCATACTCACCAAATGAAAGCGGAAGACGCATTTTCTCCCAGCTCTTCCCTCCGTCAGTGCTACGACTCAAACCCACATCTACATATTCCTGTAAATCGGCACTACTATTATATCGGACATCGTACACTCCCAATAATGTTCCTTTATTGGTTGTCACTAATCCGGGAATACGGAAGGAAGCAGATCCATCATTACCGGCATGACGAACTCCGACTGCCATCCGGTGAGTAATATTCTTCGGAGAAATAAATTTACAATAGAGTTCTTTTCCATCCACTCTTACAGCACGTAAATCAGAGACTACTTTAGTATGCAAAGAGGCATCTGTTTTCATCTGCAAACTGATCCAAAAAAAGTTGACACCTGGAAATAATTTGTAATTACCTCTTAATACAACTTTTTCCGATGGTCCGACCTCTGCACATTTTATGGAATAGGAAGGATTAGCCGCCAATGTTACACCTGGTCGATGGCTAGATATATACTCTACAGGGGCAAAGCGATTTTTGTTTTGATCTTGTAAGGCCTCTGTTCCTCCATAATAGAGTTTGATTGCCTGAACATCCGCTAAATTGGTACTTTTACTGAAATTTAAAACTACTTCATCGAGCATCTTGCTTTCCTTTGCATCCAACCGGATATAGAACAGAACATTGTCCTGCCGCTCTATCAAAACCGGGATTTGTGTTTCATGGATAAGCACTGTGTCTGAAGCTTTTACGTCAAAAGAATAGCCTAATAAGATAAGGAAAAGTAAATAAAAAATTCTTCTCATAATGGGGGTATTAGTTAGTTTAACGCGATAAAGATAAAACTTTTCTACCATAATACAGCTATGCAAACAGTTAACTTTCATTTTACCAAGTTCTGGTAGGACTAGTCAACACCTTGACCACTGTTCT
>NZ_QSUR01000032.1:0-77696 GCF_003439055.1 Bacteroides sp. OM05-10AA | reverse complement strand
AAGCGAAAGTAGGAAGAAAACTACTTCGTTTTCCTCCTACTCGATTACATTTACTATTATTACTTCTCGGAAAATAGCGACGCTATATGCTCGGGATAGTGACGGTATCCGGCTAAAATAGCGTCACTATTTCTCCCGGATACCGTCATTATCTTATTTTCATTAGACTATACTCTGCCACATTTATAGTTATTCTCTGTTTTATAGGTGATTACAAAAATCTCTTTCATACGTCTACTATGTAAATTGTAGGCAATAAGATGAAAACAAGAAGAAATTTATTCAAACATATCCTTTGGATATTAATACTTGCAGAGTGTTTCCCTCTATTAGCGATTGCCGGATCGCAGCAAAAGGAACAACGTTATAAAATAGCTGTATGTGACTGGATGATTCTGAAGCGTCAGAAAATCGGTTCATTTCAATTGGTACACGAATTGAATGGTGACGGCGTCGAACTGGATATGGGTGGCCTTGGCAAGAGAGAAATGTTTGATAATAAATTGCGGGAACCTCATTTTCAGCAGCTATTTCGTGAAACTGCTCAAAAATATCAATTAGAGGTTTCTTCTATTGCTATGTCCGGTTTCTACGGACAGTCTTTTCTGGAACGTGCTAATTATAAAGAGTTGGTTCAAGACTGCCTTCATGCAATGAAAGTAATGAATACTAAAGTAGCTTTTCTTCCTTTGGGGGGAATCGAAACTGGATGGGAAAAGAATTCAGCACTTCGAACAGAAGTTGTAAAACGTTTGAAGGAGGTGGGAGATATGGCTGCTTCTGAAGGAGTAGTTATCGGCATTGAAACTCAACTGGATGCTAAAGGAGATGTGAAACTGCTGAAAGAAATTAATTCTCCGGGAATCAAGATCTATTTTAAATTTCAAAATGCATTGGAGAATGGAAGGAATTTATGTAAGGAATTGAAGATTCTGGGGAAAAAGAATATTTGCCAGATTCACTGTACGGATACAGATGGAGTGACTCTGCCTTTTAATGAACGATTGGACATGAATAAGGTGAAAAAGACTCTAGACAAGATGGGATGGAGTGGATGGCTAGTAGTAGAACGTTCACGTGATAAGGATGATGTGCGAAACGTGAAGAAGAATTATGGCACGAATATTAGGTATTTGAAAGAAGTGTTTCAGTAAAGATAGGAGGATGATTATGATATAGTTAATATAATAAAGAGAGAGAAAAAGTGCAAAATCTATTTTTTATCCTTTTAGGTGATTACATTTTTTTTGATTGTACGTCTTTCCTTAAAAGAACTTTTAGATTTTGAAGATATAATATATTATTTTTGTTTAAATTAAAATTTAATCTATGAAGAGTAAGATGAAGATTAAAATGAGGGTTGTCAGAAACCTATGGTACTTACCCATGGTTCTTTTCATTGCCTCTTGTGCGAAAGGTTTTGATAATAATGAAACCTTTTCGTCTGGAGTAAGTAATACCCAATTGCTATCTCCTGCAGAAGATGGTATTACATTTTCAAAGAGTGCTGATGAAAAAACATTCACAGTAAAATGGCCTGTTGTATTAGGAGCTAGCGCATATCAAGTATTGCTTCAAATAGTAGACGATCCAGAGAATCCGGAAACTGTATTAGATAAAACAGTTGATGGTTGTTCTTTGGAAGTTGAAATGAAAGAAGATACAAAATATCAGGTGGCAGTTAAATCATTAGGTAATGTAGAATATAATAACGCTGATGCGAAAGAAAGTTCTTTAGCACAGTGGTCTTCTTTGATACCTACAATAGCTACAATCCCTAGTGGTTCAGACATTGCAGAATGGTTTGCAGCTAATCCTATTCAGGATACTGGTGCTGAAATGGCATATGATTTGGAAGCTAATGGTACTTATACGTTAAATAGTCCACTTGATTTTGCTGGTTATTGGATTACATTCCGTGGAGATAAAATTCATCATCCTAAGGTAACAATGGGAACGAATGGTTTGATTAAAACAAGATACGGATTGAAAATTAAATATATTGATTTTGATTGTACAGGTGTTGATCAGGCTGCACAGTATGGCTCTTTTTTAACAATGAGTGAGACTCCTGATGAATCAACGTTGGTAGATGGGAAATGGTACCCGATGTTAATGCCTATTGTAATTCAATCATGTAATATCAAGGGCATAGCTAGAAGCTTGGTTTATAATGGTGGAAAGAATTATATTATTTCAGGATTGTATATTAAAGATTGTATTGTAGAATTAAATACTGCACAAGATTCAAAGAAGCCTGTTATAAGTTTTACAGATGGAGGACGTGGATGTATTAATGATTTGGAGATTTCCAATTCTACGTTCTATGATTTATCTAAAGGCGGTAACTTTTTTATCCAATATGCAAATAATGCTGCAGGATCTACTAATTTGAGTTCTCTTTTCTCGAGTAGTAGTGTGAAGCTGTTAAATAATACCTTTTATAATGTTGCATATAGTAAGAATTTTGCTAATTATTCAGGTATGAAAAATAGTAAAGTTACTATTACTGTGATGAATAATATTTTTCAGCACTGTGGTACTGTACAAAAATTGTTTAATAGCGGTAATAAGCAATTCTCTAATAATGCATATTATGAGGAAGTGGATGGCGATGTTAATAAACAAAGTACAGATGGTAGTGAATTTCAGGAAGATCCGGGATTTACGAATCCTACATCTGGGAATTTTGCGGTGTCAAGTTCTACTATCATAGCCAAAAAAGTTGGGGATCCACGTTGGTTGCAATAAGTGAGGGATTGTTTAAACATGTAATTTAAAATAAGAATATATGCAAAAGAAATATTTATTTCTCAAGTGCTGCTTGTGTTTTTTGATGTTTTTTTGTGTGTCGCTTCAAGCACAGCAAGCGAGATCTGTTAGTGGTGTTGTAGTAGATGAAATAGGTGAACCTATTATTGGAGCTGCTGTAAAGATTGATGGAACTACGTTGGGAACGATTACTGATATGGATGGTAAGTTTGTTATATCTGTTCCTCCCAAGGGAAAAATAACCATTTCGTACATTGGATATACCAGTCAGACAATCTCTGATTTTAAGGATATGCGAATTGTTTTGAAAGAAGATTTAATGAAACTAGATGAAGTGGTTGTAGTAGGATATGGTACACAGAAGATGAAAAATGTGACAGGAGCTATTTCCACCGTTACTCCGACAGAAATTAGCGATTTATCTGTTGCTAGTTTAGGTAATGCATTAGGAGGAGTAGTGAATGGATTGGGCGTTAGTGGTGGTAACACTCGTCCCGGTGAAGGAGCTAGTCTTACAATTCGTCAAAATGATGTTGCTTCAAGCTTCTCTACAGGAGGCTCATCAAGTCCGGTATATGTTATTGATGACTATATTCAAGATGAAACAGCTTTCAATAATTTAGATGCAAGTGTAATTGAAAGTATTACAGTTTTGAAAGATGCTGCAGCTGCTGTCTATGGTGCACGTGCTGCTCAAGGTGTTATTTTAGTAAAGACAAAACGTGGTCAAATTGGTACTCCGAAAATTTCATATAATGGTCAGTTTGGTTACACAGATGAAGTTTCTCGTGCAAAATTATTAAATGCATATGATTATGGTGTATTATGGAATGGTGTAGCATCAGCTCCGACTACAGATGGTTCTATTAATAATAGAACAGACTTATTTCAGGCTGATGAGCTAGCTGCGATGAGAAATCTGAATTATGATTTATTAAAAGATGAGTGGTCTGCTGCTTTCACACAGAAACATAGTATTAATGTTAGTGGCGGTACGGATCGTGCAACATATTTTGCCGGTATGTCTTATTACACTCAAGATGGTAATTTGGGTCGGTTGGATTATGACCGTTGGAACTATCGTGCAGGGGTTGATGCAAAAATAAGTAAATGGTTGAAAGCATCATTGCAGGTATCAGGTGACTATGGAAATCAGACAAAGGCATATAATAAAGTTGGTGGTGAGAATAGTGATACTGATTATAATACATTGTTGACTCATTTGAGATATATTCCAAGTTCTGTTGCTGGCCATTCTATGGCTGCATTAGGAGTAAGCAATTCAGAAGTTAAAGATATTCAAGCATATAACTATCGTTCTATTCAGGATTTGAATAACTATTCAAATAATAGAACTTCGAATATGACTTTGAATAGTTCGGTAGAATACGATTTCGGATGGAGTAGTATATTTAAAGGTTTGAAAATGAAGTTTTCATACTCGAAAAGTATCAATAATACGAAGGCTAATCAGTTAGGAACTAATGTGACCGTATATAAAATGTTGAATCGTGGTGGATCGGGTCAACATCTTTATACTGGTGATGATTTGGATCTTTCGGAAGCAAATTTCTCTGCTATTACAAAATCTAATGGTAATTTGATTAGACGACAAATGGATCGTGCTGATCAATATCAAATGAACTTTAATGTTTCCTATGCACGTAAATTTGGTCTTCATGATGTGAGTGCTTTGTTTTCTATAGAGAAAAGTGAGGCAGAATCTGAATATGTTTGGGGACAGGTTCTTGATCCGTTGAGTTTCAATGATGGTCAATCTAAAACAGCAAGTGGTACTCAAAGTACTGAATTTAGTCGTTCTGAATCAGGAATGTTGTCATACATCGGACGTGTGAATTATTCATATGCCGACAGATATCTGCTGGAGTTTTTGATTCGTTCAGATGCATCGACAAAGTTCGCTCCAGAGAACTATTGGGGAGTTTTTCCATCTCTGTCTCTTGGATGGGTTGTATCAGAAGAAAGCTGGTTTAAAGAACACGTGAAAGGTATTGATTTCTTGAAAGTTCGCGGATCATTTGGTATGCTGGGAAAAGATAATATCGCTGCTTGGAGTTGGTTGACGCTTTATAATCGTGATGCTAATAAAGGGGCAGTATTTGGAACAAGTGCATCCAATAATATAGGTGCCGGTATCTCTACTAATGTAAATAATGGTATTCCTAACCGTGATGCACATTGGGATAAAAGTTATCAGACGAATCTAGGTTTTGATATTCGTACATTAGACAGTCGTTTGTCAATAAACTTAGATGGATATTACAACATGCACCGTGATATGTTTATGAGTCCTCAAGGATCTGCTGCTCTACCTTCAACAGTTGGAACCAAACCTGCACCTACTAACTATGGTTCTGTAGATACTTATGGTGTTGAGATATCATTAGGCTGGAAAGATAATATTGGTAAAGACTTTAAATATTGGGTGAAATTGAATACAGGTTACAGTGATAATAAAGTGAAGAAAATGTATTGGCCTACTACTATTGCACAAGATCAACAACATCCTAATGAGCGGACAGATCTTGGTACGTGGGGATATCAATGTATAGGTATGTTCCGTAGTTATCAAGAAATTGAAGAATATTTTGAGAAATATATGAAAAAACCAGATGGTACATATGGTACATATTTAGGAAAGACAAAGGATGCAGTATTCCCTGGTATGTTGATTTATAAGGATATAAAAGGTCCATTGAATTCGGATGGAACATATCAAGCAGCTGATCATTCTGTAACAGATGTGGATAAAGTAAAAATATCTAATCGTTCTAATCCTTATAGCTTTACATTGAATTTTGGAGGTAGTTGGAAAGGTTTGTCTTTTAGTGCACAACTTGGTGCTAGTTGGGGAGGATATAGTTTCGTTCCTAAAGAAGCACGTAGTGTGTATAGTCCTATAACAAAACAAACCGATTATAAAGCTTTAGAATATTATAATATGCCTTCGTTCTGGTCAAATAACATGTATGTATATGAGAATGTATATGATGCACAAGGTAATATTGTAGCTGCTCAAAATAGAGATGCCAAATATCCTAACCTAATGTATTCACTCAATAGTGAAACCTCTACTTTCTGGAGAATTAGCGGAACTCGAGTTACTTTACGTAATTTGACTGTAGCATATTCTATTCCTAATGAATGGCTTAGAAAATTAGGAGTTGGTATCGAAAGTTGTCGTTTTAATTTGACTGGACAGAATCTGTTAAGCCTTTATAATCCATATCCTGATAATTTCATGGATCCTTTAACTGGTAATTATGGTGTTTATCCGGTTCTACGCAAATTTACATTAGGTGTTAATATTTCATTCTAAGAAAGGAAATAACTATGATAAATAGAATAACAAAATTCAGTGCAGTTGCTATTATGGCAACTACAGCACTTTTCTTCCAAGGGTGTAGTGATGAATTCTTACAAGATAAGAAAGCTTATGGTGCTGTTACATCGGAGGTTTATAATGACTATGAAGGTGCTAAAGGCCGCGTTAATATTTTGTATCAATATTTGCTTCCTAGTTCAACATCAGGGATCGGATTTGATACTCCAAGTGCAGGTGTGGCAGATGAATGTTCGCAATCAACAGAAGAATATGGAGGTTTCTCTGTTTTCATAGATCCGACTACGGAACTTGATTATACAACAGTACCTGATTATGCTTATCGTGAAATGAAGAATACAAGCCCTTATGGACGTATTCGTGAGTGTAATGATATTATTGAAGGTGTAACCGCTAGTACATTGACAGAAGAGCAAAAACGTGAATTATTAGGGCAGGCTTATTTCTTCCGTGCTTGGTGTTATTACAGATTGGTTAAGATTTATGGTGGTATGCCGATTATAGATCATGTACAAACACCGATGTTGAATGATGATGGAGGTTTGGATTTGTCCATTCCACGTTCAACTACGAAAGATTGTATTGATTTTATTTGTGATGATTTGGAAACTGCTTCTAATTATCTGCCTGTCAATTGGAATACTACTTTAAGTGCTGATTATGGACGTGTCACTGCCGGCACAGCATTAGCTTTACAAGGTCGTGCTCGGTTGCTTTATGCCAGTCCTTTATTTAATCGTGGAGATGATGAAGCGCGTTGGGATTTGGCTTACCAATCCAATGAAGCAGCAGTTAATAAATTGACAGAGGGAGGCTTTGGATTAGCTTATGCTGGTAATCCTGGTCGTAATGGTGGAAACTGGGCAAAGATGTTTTCTGATTACCAAAGTCCTGAAGCTGTATTTGTAACTTTATATAATACTATAAAAGAATCTGCAGGAACGAGTTATAACAAGAATAATTCATGGGAAAATTCTATTCGTCCTAAAAACACGTATGGAGGTGGTGGTAAAGCTACTACAGCACAAATGGTCGATTTATTTCCAATGGCCGATGGCATGAAACCGGGAGAGTCAAAATATGCATATGACTCGAAGTGTTTTTTCCTTAATCGTGATCCGCGTTTCTATCGTACATTTGCTTTCCCTGGTGTGATGTGGAGATTTAAAGGCGATCCAACATCTAAGGGGGTGGATTATCCATATACGGGTGATGAATATGTATTATGGAATTATACTTGGTACGATGATGAAAACAAGCAAATCGCAGAAGATCAGAGCGGTTATGGATCAGATGGATTGGCAACAAATGTAAAAGGAGTTTATGTTCGTAAGCGCTCTGATGATTTAGGTGTGAACTCTTCTCCATTGTATAATTATGATCTGACAGTAAGTGAACCATTTAAATGGAGCGGTGCTCCTTACATGGAAATGCGTTATGCAGAAGTTTTATTAAATTTAGCAGAATCAGCTTGTGGTATCAAGAATTACGATAAAGCCATCAGTATCTTAAAAGATATTCGTTTGCGTGCAGGTTATAGTGAATCTGATGTTGCAGCTTATGGTGATAAATTAGAGAGGATGGATCGTGGTGAGTTGTTTGGTGCTATATTGTATGAACGTCAGATAGAATTAGCATACGAAGGCAAACGTTTTGATGACATGCGCCGCTGGATGTTATGGGATGGTGGTGTTGGACAAGAGGTCTTAAAATCTACTTGGAAATTGAGTGGATTTAATGGAAATACTTGTAATTATTTGAAAGTTACTCCATTTAATGAAACCCACCGTCGAACAGGTTTAGAGGTATGTGTGAATACCTCTTTTGGTACAGCTGAAGCAAAAATGGACGCTGATCCGATTGTAAAAGCTGGAATTACACGACCAGTCTTGAATTTGGATGATTCAAAAACTGTTTTAACAGAAAAGGCAAGCGAGGGAGCAACTAATACGGCCATTGATAATTTGGCAGATTTTTATCGTGCAAATTTATATCGTAAGACAACTCGTGTAGATGGTGATCCACAATATGAGATTAATTTCTTGCCAAAGTATTATTTCATAGGTTTTAAACAGAATTTTATGCAGAATAATGTAACATTGCTGCAGAATATAGGCTGGAATGATTATAATCAAAGTGGAGCATTAGGTACGTTTGATCCATTAGCTGAATAACTAAAAACTTAGATTAAAGATTAATATATCTCCAATACTTGTTTAAAGTGTTGGAGATATTTTTTAGATTAAAGAGTAGATTTGCTATAAATAATTAGCTCTACTGATTACAAATCTTTTTCTCTTTCGTCTTATTATTGTATTTTTGAATTAACAACTTCACTAAACCAAATAAAAATGAAGAAGAAACATGTATTATTAGCAGCTTTTGCTGCTGCAATGTTGACTCCGACTGTTGCATGGGCGCAATACCCACAAATAACCGACGAAGCCAAAGAAAATTATAAAAAGATGATGACTGAAGAGCGGAAGCGCTCTGATGAAGCATGGGCGAAGGCACTGCCAATAGTGCAGAAAGAAGCAAAAGAGGGACGTCCTTATATTCCTTGGGCTAGTCGTCCATGTGATTTGCCACAAGCGAATATTCCGGCATTTCCTGGAGCAGAAGGTGGCGGTATGTATAGCTTCGGTGGTCGTGGCGGTAAAGTGATTACTGTGACTAATTTGAATGATCGTGGACCTGGATCTTTCCGTGAAGCTTGTGAAACAGGGGGCGCTCGTATTATCGTGTTCAATGTGGCAGGTATTATCCGTTTGGAGTCTCCGATTATAGTTCGTGCTCCTTATGTTACTATTGCAGGACAAACGGCTCCCGGGGATGGCGTTTGTATTGCCGGCGAATCATTTTGGGTAGATACACATGATGTTGTTGTGCGCCATATGCGTTTCCGTCGTGGAGAAACAAAGGTTTGGCATCGCGATGATTCTTTCGGAGGTAATCCGATCGGTAATATCATGATAGACCATTGTTCTTGCTCATGGGGGTTGGATGAAAATATATCTTTCTATCGTCATATGTATGATCCTAGTGAAGGTCAATATGAAAGCAAAGATTTGAAACTTCCTACTGTCAATGTGACTATTCAGAATACAATCTCTGCAAAAGCATTGGATACATACAACCATGCATTTGGTAGCACTTTGGGAGGTGAAAACTGTGCATTTGCCCGTAACCTATGGGCTAGTAATGCGGGACGTAACCCTTCTATCGGTTGGAATGGAATATTCAACTTTGTCAATAATGTAGTGTTCAACTGGGTTCATCGTTCTTCTGATGGTGGTGATTATACCGCAATGTTCAATATGATTAATAACTACTACAAACCGGGACCTGCTACGCCGAAAGACTCTAATGTAGGACATCGTATTTTGAAGCCGGAAGCCGGACGTAGTAAATTGAACTATAAGGTATATGGACGTGTATATGCCGATGGAAATGTCATGGAAGGTTATCCTGAAATTACAAAAGACAATTGGAATGGTGGTATTCAGATTGAGACTCAACCGAATACTGACGGATATACTGAATACATGAGAAGCTATCAACCGTTTGAAATGCCGTATATTCATATTATGGGTGCAAATGATGCTTATGATTATGTATTGAAACATGCAGGTGCAACTATCCCTTGTCGTGATATTGTAGATGAACGTGTGATTGAAGAAGTGAAAACAGGCATTCCTTATTATGAAAAGAAACTTCCGAAAGATGGTTATGGCGACTTGACAGGTTTGTCTCCTAAATCAATGGGTGAGGACGGACAGTTTAAATATCGTCGTTTGCCGAAAGATTCTTATAAGCAGGGTATTATTACTGATATTCGCCAGATGGGTGGATTCCCTGAATATAAAGGTACTCCTTATGTAGATACAGACGGTGACGGTATGCCGGATGAATGGGAAATAGCCAATGGCTTGAATCCGAATGATCCGAGTGATGCTAATAAAGATTGTACAGGTGACGGATATACTAATATTGAAAAATATATCAACGGTATCAGCACAAAGCATAAAGTAGATTGGAGAGATATGAAGAACAACTACGATACATTGGCTGAAAAAGGAAAATTAATGTAATCGCCGGTAAGATGCCGGAGCCAAGTTTTCTTTCGGCATCTTACTTTAAAAACAATATCAATGAAAAAGATACTGATACTATCATTGCTTTTTATTTTCGGTTGGATGTCCGCACAGGCAGTCGACTTAAATAAAGAGAATCGTGATCCTGAATATGTGAAGTCTATTGTCGGTCGGTCACAGAAGATCGTTGATAAACTTGGGCTTACAGATGCGAAAATTGCCGAAGACGTTCGTAATATCATAGCCAATCGTTACTTCGAATTAAATGATATTTATGAAGTACGGGATGCAAAAGTCAAGAAGGTAAAAGATTCAGGGTTGACCGGCGATGCTAAGAATGAAGCACTGAAAGCTGCCGAAAATGAAAAAGATGCGGCATTATACCGTTCGCATTTCGCTTTTCCTGCCGATTTATCCCTCTTTCTTGATGAAAAGCAAATAGAGGCAGTGAAGGATGGCATGACTTATGGAGTGGTGAAAGTGACTTATGACTCACATCTGGACATGATTCCCACTTTGAAAGAAGAAGAAAAAGCCCAGATATATGCTTGGCTGATAGAGGCACGTGAATTCGCATTGGATGCAGAAAATTCGAACAAGAAACACGCTGCTTTCGGAAAGTACAAAGGACGTATCAATAATTATCTGGCTAAACGTGGATATGACCTGAAGAAAGAACGTGAGGAATGGTATAAACGTGTAAAAGCTCGTGGAGGTTCTCTATAATAAAAAAATAAGATACTATAAAAAGAAGCGAAATTCTTTCCCATTGTAAATGGTTAGTTTGTTTGATGGTGGAAAGGGTGGCTCGGAGAGTCGCCCTTTTATCATATATAAATTTTGAATCTAGTGATTCTTCCGTTATATTTGAGTACAAATTAGACTTATTATCGTCTCCTCTGTATAAAGGATACAATTATAGAATATAGAAATGAAAAAGTTAAGAAATACATTAGCTGCAATAAGTCTTCTGTTTTTGGCTTCTTGTGGAGGTAACAAAGACTACTATATGTTCACTTCATTTCATGAACCGGCTGATGAGGGATTGAGATACTTATATAGTGAGGATGGAATGCATTGGGACAGTATTCCGGGAATCTGGTTGAAACCGGAATTGGGGCAGCATCAACTAATGCGAGACCCTTCAATGGTGCGCACGCCGGATGGAACTTATCATTTGGTCTGGACTACAAGTTGGAAAGGAGATTTGGGATTTGGTTACGCACATTCCAAAGACCTGATTCACTGGTCGGAGCAACAGATGATTCCTGTAATGGCAGACGAACCGACTACCATTAATGTATGGGCTCCGGAGATATTCTATGACGACGAGAGTGAACAGTTTATGGTCGTATGGGCCTCTTGTGTCCCCGGGCGTTTTGAGAGGGGGATAGAGGAAGAGAATAACAATCATCGTTTATACTATATCACTACAAAAGATTTTAAAACCGTTTCGAAAGCAAAACTTCTGTACGACCCGGGGTTTAGCACCATTGATGCTGTCATAGTGAAACGGGCAAAGAATGACTATGTCATGGTGCTTAAGGATAACACCCGTCCGGAGCGTAATCTGAAAATCGCTTTTTCCGATTCTATGACCGGACCTTATTCGCCGGCATCTCAGCCTTTTACTGAATCCTTTGTAGAAGGACCGTCTGTAGAGAAGTTGGGCGATGATTATCTAATCTATTTTGATGTGTATAAGAAAAAAATATATGGTGCTATGCGTACAAAGGATTTCCGGAACTTTACAGACGTAACAGAAGAGGTAAGCATCCCTGTGGGACATAAGCATGGAACAATATTCAAAGCTCCGGAATCAGTAGTAAAGGCATTGCTGGAAGAAAAGAAATAAATCCGGAACTAATTTAAAATCAGAAATAAATCATGAACAACTCTGCTAAAATTCTTTTTGTACTGGCTGCCGGATGGTTGACTACTACAGCCTTTGCACAAGATAGAATCCATTATACAGGAAAAGAATTATCAAATCCTGCTTATCACGACGGGCAACTGTCTCCGGTAGTCGGAGTGCATAATATTCAATTGGTACGTGCCAATCGCGAACATCCGGATGCTTCGAACGGCAATGGATGGACTTATAATCACCAGCCGATGCTCGCTTATTGGAATGGCCAGTTTTTCTATCAGTACCTGGCAGACCCTTCTGATGAACACATACCGCCTTCACAGACTTTTCTGATGACTTCGAAGGATGGATATCACTGGACGAATCCGGAAATTGTATTCCCTCCTTATAAAGTGCTCGATGGATATACCAAAGAATCTCGTCCGGGTGTGCAGGCCAAAGATCTGATTGCCATCATGCACCAACGTGTTGGATTCTATGTCTCTAAATCCGGCAAACTGATTACAATGGGGAATTATGGAGTTGCTTTGGACAAAAAGGATGACCCCAATGATGGAAACGGTATTGGCCGCGTAGTTCGTGAAATAAAAAAAGACGGTTCTTTCGGACCGATTTATTTCATTTATTATAATCATGGATTTAATGAAAAGAATACCGATTATCCGTATTTTAAGAAAAGTAAGGATCGTGAGTTTGTGAAAGCTTGCCAGGAAATTCTCGATAATCCGCTGTATATGATGCAGTGGGTGGAAGAAGCCGACCGTGAAGATCCTCTCATTCCGTTGAAGAAAGGATACAAAGCATTCAATTGTTATACATTGCCGGATGGACGTATTGCCAGTCTTTGGAAACATGCGCTTACTTCTATCAGTGAGGATGGCGGACATACCTGGGCAGAACCGGTGCTTCGTGCAAAAGGCTTCGTAAATAGCAATGCAAAAATCTGGGGACAACGTCTAAGTGACGGAACGTATGCTACCGTATATAATCCGTCGGAATTTCGTTGGCCGCTAGCTATCTCTTTGAGTAAAGATGGGTTGGAATATACGACATTAAATTTGGTGCATGGTGAAATCACTCCAATGCGCTATGGAGGAAATTATAAATCATACGGTCCCCAATATCCACGTGGTATTCAGGAGGGTAATGGAATACCTGCAGATGGTGATTTATGGGTTTCTTACAGTGTGAATAAGGAAGATATGTGGATTTCCCGCATTCCTGTTCCGGTAGAGATAAATGCTTCAGCACATGCGGACGATGATTTCTCAAACAATAAATCAATTGCAGAACTGACTGACTGGAATATTTATTCTCCGGTTTGGGCTCCGGTTTCTCTGGAAGGTCAATGGCTGAAACTGCAAGATAAAGATCCGTTTGATTATGCTAAAGTGGAACGTAAAATACCGGCTTCTAAAGAGTTGAAAGTATCATTCGATTTGAAAGCCGGGCAAAATGATAAAGGTACCCTTCAGATTGAATTCCTGGATGAGAATGGAATAGCATGTTCCCGTATGGAACTTACTGATGATGGAATTTTCCGAATGAAAGGTGGCTCTCGGTTTGCAAATATGATGAAATATGAAGCAGGAAAGGTTTATCACGTGGAAGCAGTTCTTTCAACTGCCGATCGTAATATTCAAGTATATGTAGATGGTAAAAGAGTAGGACTGCGTATGTTCTACGCACCTGTGGCTGCTGTTGAACGGATCGTATTCCGTACCGGTGTACCTCGTACATTCCCGACTGTAGATACTCCTGCCGATCAGACTTATGATCTGCCAAATGCAGGTGCACAAGATTCATTGGCAGGATATGGTATTGCCAATGTGAAAACATCTTCTACGGATAAAGATGCATCTTCTGCTTTTTTAAAGTATGCTGATTTCAGTCATTATGCAGACTATTTCAACCACATGGAAGATGAGAACATCGTTCAGGCAATTCCTAATGCAAAAGCCTCGGAATGGATGGAGGAAAATATTCCTTTGTTTGAATGCCCGCAACATAACTTTGAAGAGATGTATTATTATCGTTGGTGGTCATTGCGTAAGCATATCAAAGAAACTCCTGTGGGATATGGTATGACGGAGTTCCTCGTTCAGCGTTCCTATTCTGATAAATATAACCTGATCGCTTGTGCGATCGGACATCATATTTATGAGAGCCGTTGGTTGCGTGACCCGAAATATCTGGATCAGATTATTCATACATGGTATCGTGGCAATGACGGCGGTCCGATGAAGAAAATGGATAAGTTCAGCTCATGGAATGCGGATGCTGTATTGGCCCGTTATATGGTAGATGGGGATAAAGATTTTATGCAGGATATGAAAAAAGATCTGGAAACTGAATATCAACGTTGGGAACGTACGAATCGTTTGAAGAATGGATTGTACTGGCAGGGGGATGTACAGGATGGAATGGAAGAATCTATCAGTGGTGGACGGAAGAAAAAATATGCCCGCCCGACAATCAATAGTTATATGTATGGCAATGCCAAAGCACTTTCATGTATGGGAATTCTTTCCGGTGATGAAGGAATGGCTATGAAATATGGTATGAGAGCAGACACGTTGAGAAATCTGGTAGAAAATGAGTTGTGGAATACCCGTCACCAGTTTTTTGAAACGATGCGTACAGACTCTTCAGCAAATGTCCGTGAAGCAATCGGATATATTCCCTGGTATTTCAACCTGCCGGATACGACAAAGAAATATGAAGTTGCCTGGAAAGAGATTCTGGATGAAAAAGGTTTCTCTGCTCCTTACGGATTAACTACTGCAGAACGTCGTCATCCGGAATTCCGTACACGTGGGGTGGGTAAGTGTGAGTGGGACGGAGCTATCTGGCCGTTTGCTTCTGCACAGACATTGACAGCAATGGCTAACTTTATGAATAATTATCCGCAGACCGTATTGTCTGACAGTGTATATTTCCGTCAGATGGAATTGTATGTGGAGTCACAATATCATCGTGGTCGTCCTTACATTGGCGAATATTTGGATGAGGTGACCGGTTATTGGTTGAAAGGGGATCAGGAGCGCAGCCGTTACTATAACCATTCCACTTTCAACGACTTGATAATTACAGGACTGATCGGACTTCGTCCGCGTTTGGATAATACTATTGAAGTGAATCCTTTAATTCCTGCCGACAAGTGGGATTGGTTCTGCCTGGATAATGTATTATATCACGGTCATAATCTGACGATTCTTTGGGATAAGAATGGTGATCGCTATCATTGCGGAAAAGGCTTACGCATTTTTGTGGATGGTAAAGAAGTCGGTCATGCAGATACATTGACAAGAATCGTTTGTGAAGATGTTCTTGAATGATAAATTTTAGGCACGGATTACACGGATTACGCTGTTGCTTTACGCAATCATATTTCTAAGAACCGTGAAATCCGTGCCTAATTTCTCATTTATCAAACAAATAAAGATATATGAAAGATGAATTTTAGAAATTATTTTCTTTTAATACTGTTTTGTCTCCCCTGTATTGTACAGGCAAAGAATATAACGATCAGCCGCCTTACCTGTGAAATGCAGGAAGGGCTGGTAGTGGTCGAAGGTTCACCTCGCTTGGGATGGGTGATGGAATCGCCGGAAAATGGAACGCGACAATCAGCTTATGAGATTGACATCCGGGAAGCTTTTACAGGACGTTCCGTTTGGAATAGTGGAAAAGTCTATTCTACGCAGAGCCAGCTGGTTTCTATAGAGGGGGCAGATATACGGCCTGATAATCAATTTAATTATAGTTGGCGGGTTCGTGTTTGGGATGAGACAGATGCACCCTCTGAATGGAGTCGTGAAGCAAAGTTTCGCTCTGCTTCTTCAAGACTTTCCGAAGGAAAATGGATTGGAGCTATCACTCGTCAGAATGCTCATTTACCGGAAGGACGCAAGTTTCATGGTGGAGAGTTGAAGAAACCGGAGGTAAAGGCAGCTTGGGAAGCAGTGGACACTTTAGCAAAGAAAAGTATTTGTTTGCGAAGAACATTCCAGGTGGGAGATAGGACAGAAGGGAATACAAACCGTCAATCGAGCAAGAAAATAGTAGAAGCAACCGCATACGTTTGTGGTTTGGGATTCTATGAATTCTCTTTGAATGGCAAGAAAGTAGGCAACAGTGAATTTGCTCCGCTGTGGAGTGATTATGATAAAACTGTTTACTATAACACGTATGATGTAACGGAACAATTGCGGCATGGTGAGAATGCCGTGGGAATCTTATTGGGGAATGGATTCTATAATGTGCAGGGAGGACGTTATCGCAAATTACAGATAAGTTTTGGTCCTCCTACACTTTTATTTGAACTGGTTATTAATTACGAAGACGGAACATCTACAACACTCCGTTCTGACAATGACTGGAAATATGATTTTAGTCCGGTAACTTTCAATTGCATATATGGAGGTGAGGATTACGATGCTCGTCGTGAGCAAAAAGGATGGAATCAGGTTGGCTTTGATGATAGTCATTGGCGTCCGGTAGTTATACAGGAAGCTCCTAAAGGAATACTACGTCCACAGATGGCGCCTCCGGTGAAAATCATGGAACGATATGATATTCAAAAGGTAACCAAACTAAATGCAGAACAGGTTGCTTCAGCTTCTAAATCGACTAAAAGAACTGTCGATCCTTCTGCTTTCGTGTTGGATATGGGGCAAAATCTGGCTGGCTTTCCGGAAATAACAGTACGTGGCAAACGTGGACAGAAAGTGACTCTGCTCGTAGCCGAAGCATTGACGGATGAAGGTGCCTGTAATCAGCGACAAACGGGACGTCAACACTATTATGAATATACACTGAAAGGTGAAGGTGACGAAACTTGGCATCCTCGTTTCTCTTATTACGGTTTTAGATATATTCAAGTCGAGGGGGCTGTCTTAAAAGGACAAAAGAATCCGCAGAAGTTGCCTGTGTTGAAGAATATTCAATCCTGTTTCGTATTTAATTCAGCTAAGAAAGTTTCCACTTTCGAATCATCCAACCGAATATTTAATGCTGCCCATCGATTGATCGAAAAAGCAGTGCGTAGCAATATGCAGTCTGTGTTTACAGATTGTCCGCATCGTGAAAAACTAGGCTGGTTGGAACAGGTGCATCTGAATGGTCCTGGGTTATTATACAACTATGATTTGACAGCTTATGCTCCGCAGATTATGCAGAATATGGCAGATGCGCAACATGCCAACGGTGCCATGCCGACAACTGCTCCGGAATACGTGGTTTTTGAAGGTCCGGGTATGGATGCTTTTGCCGAATCTCCGGAATGGGGTGGTTCTCTGGTTATTTTCCCATTTATGTACTATGAGACGTATGGAGATGACTCGTTGATTAAGAAATATTATCCGAATATGCGCCGTTATGTGGATTATCTGAAGACTCGTGCAGAGATGGGTATTCTTTCTTTCGGCTTGGGAGATTGGTATGATTATGGAGATTTTCGTGCCGGATTCTCTAGGAATACACCGGTTCCCCTGGTGGCTACCGCGCATTATTATATGACAGTAATGTATTTAATAAAAGCTGCGAAAATGGTTGGCAATGACTTTGACATTCATTATTATACTTCTTTGGCACATGAAATACTTGCCGCATTTAATAAATGTTTTCTCAATAAAGAGACAGCACAGTATGGTACAGGGAGCCAATGTAGTAATGCACTTCCGTTATTCCTCCAGATGACGCAGGATTCAGATGAACAAGGCAGTTATCAACCGGATGCAAAGTTGGATGAGAAAGTACTTATGAATCTGATTAAAGATGTGGAAGCACATGGCAATCGCTTAACGACCGGTGATGTGGGTAACCGCTATCTGATTCAGACACTGGCGCGTAATGGTCAGCACGAACTTATTTATAAGATGTTCAACCACGAAGAAGCTCCCGGATATGGCTTCCTGTTGAAATTCGGTGCAACAACCTTAACCGAGCAATGGGATCCCCGCCAAGGTTCTTCCTGGAATCATTTTATGATGGGACAGATTGATGAATGGTTCTTTAATTCACTGGTCGGTATTCGTCCATCTACTACCTATCAAAAGTTTATCATCGCTCCCCAGCCTGTAGGAGATTTGAAATATGTCAAAGCATCGTATGAAACTTTATATGGTACTATTGTTGTGGATTGGACTAGCCAGAATGGAACTTTCACTTTAAACATATCTGTTCCGGTGAATACTACGGCTGTTGTTTATCTTCCGGGAGAAAAAGAACCCAAAGAGATACAGAGTGGAACATATCAATTAGTTTGTGCAAAATGAAAGAACCTTTTGCATATATTTGTAGAATTAAAAAAACAATGTATTCATAGAAAAAGTCATGCAGTATCTTTATTTTAATCATATAGCATGTTTGAAAAAAACATCTCAATGATTGTATTCAAACATTGGGAAGAAAAAAAGATTCTATTAGCATGATTTTTTAGAAGACAATGATGAAATATAATTTAATAATATCGATTATGAATTTACGGACAACTCTTCTCGTCTTTCTTTGCTTCTGTGCAACCACAGTTCTTCGTGCCGAGCGTGTGGATATGTTGAAAGCCGGTGCAAAAGCAAATGGTAAGGCTCTTAATACAAAGCTAATCAATTCAACGATTGATCGTTTGAACCGTGGCGGCGGAGGTACTCTTTTCTTTCCTGCCGGGACTTACCTGACAGGAAGTATCCATCTGAAAAGCAACATTACACTGGAGTTGGAAGCCGGAGCTACTTTGCTCTTTTCTGACAACTTCGATGACTACCTTCCTTTTGTCGAGGTTCGTCATGAAGGAGTGATGATGAAAAGTTTCCAGCCTTTGATCTATGCGGTAGATGCCGAGAATATTACCATTAAAGGAGAAGGAACTTTGGACGGACAGGGAAAGAAATGGTGGACGGAGTTCTTTCGTGTCATGATTGATTTGAAAGATAACGGCATGCGTGATATAAATAAATATCAGCCGATGTGGGATGCAGCAAACGATACGACAGCGATTTATGCTGAAACAAATAAGGATTATGTAACTACGTTGCAGCGTCGCTTTTTCCGTCCTCCGTTTATCCAGCCCGTTCGTTGTAAGAAAGTAAAGATTGAAGGAGTGAAAATTATCAATTCCCCTTTCTGGACGGTGAATCCTGAATTTTGCGATAATGTAACCATAAAGGGGATAACTATTGATAATGCCCCTTCACCAAACACAGACGGAGTTAATCCAGAATCCTGCCGCAATGTGCATATCAGTGACTGCCATATATCAGTGGGGGACGATTGCATAACAATCAAGTCCGGAAGAGATGCCCAAGCCCGTCGTTTGGGAGTGCCTTGCGAAAATATCACCATAACCAACTGTACCATGCTTTCCGGTCATGGAGGCGTTGTTATCGGCAGTGAGATGAGTGGAAGTGTGCGTAAAGTGACTATTTCCAATTGCGTATTTGACGGAACGGATCGTGGAATCCGCATTAAATCAACCCGTGGAAGGGGAGGAGTTGTTGAAGACATTCGCGTTAGCAACGTTGTTATGAGTAATATTAAACAGGAAGCAGTCGTGCTGAATTTGAAATACAGTAAAATGCCTGCGGAACCAAAGAGTGAACGTACTCCGATCTTCCGTAACGTACATATCAGTGGAATGACTGTGACAGATGTAAAAACTCCGATCAAAATGGTGGGTTTGGAAGAAGCACCGATATCTGACATTGTTTTGCGTGATATTCATATTCAGGGAGGAAAACAGAAATGTATCTTCGAAAATTGTGAGCGTATCACGATGGATGATGTGATCGTCAATGGTGTGCTTCTTGCCGCATCTCTTTCGGCTGAAGCGCAGACACAAACATACGAGACGGAATTTGCCCGTCCCTTGAATGAAGTACTGACGGATATTCAAAACCGTTTCGGAGTCCGCCTGAAATATGATATTGATACGGTAGGAAAAGTGTTGTCTTATGCCGACTTTCGTATTCGTCCCTATTCAGTAGAAGAATCCCTGACGAATGTATTGGCGCCTTTTGATTATAAATTTGTCAAACAGAAAGGAAATATGTATAAGCTGAAAGCGTATGAATATCCACGTCGTACGGATGCAGACGGAGAAAAAATGCTGGCTTATCTGAATACTCTTTATGCAGATCGACAAGCTTTTGAACTTCGCGTTGATTCTTTGAAAAAAGAAGTGCGTCAACGTTTGGGTATCGATACTTTACTAGCTCAATGTGTTAAATCCAAACCTATTCTTTCGAAGATACGTAAGTTTGATGGCTATACAGTGCAGAATTTTGCACTTGAAACACTTCCCGGCTTATATGTTTGCGGTTCTATCTATACACCTCAATCAAAAGGAAAACATGCGTTGATTATTTGTCCTAATGGACATTTTGGTGGCGGACGTTATCGTGAGGACCAGCAACAACGTATGGGCACTTTAGCACGTATGGGAGCTATTTGTGTGGATTATGATTTGTTCGGATGGGGAGAGTCGGCTTTACAAGTTGGCAGTGCGGCACATCGTAGTAGTGCAGCGCACACTATTCAGGCAATGAATGGCTTGTTGATTCTTGAATCTATGCTTGCTTCCCGTAAGGATATTGATACTAGCCGCATTGGTACAAATGGTGGTTCAGGAGGGGGCACTCATACTGTTTTATTGAGTGTATTAGATGATCGTTTTGCCGCTTCTGCTCCCGTGGTGAGCCTTGCTTCTCACTTTGACGGTGGCTGTCCGTGTGAAAGTGGAATGCCCATTCAACTTTCTGCAGGAGGAACCTGTAATGCGGAACTAGCTGCTACTTTTGCCCCTCGTCCACAACTCGTTGTATCTGATGGTGGCGACTGGACGGCTAGTGTTCCTACTCTTGAATTTCCTTATTTGCAACGAATCTATGGATTCTACAATGCGAAAGATAAAGTAACGAATGTACATCTCCCCAAGGAGAAACATGACTTTGGTCCGAACAAACGGAATGCTGTTTATGATTTCTTCGCAGACGTGTTCAAGTTGGACAAAAAAATGCTGGACGAAAGCAAAGTTACCATTGAACCGGAATCTGCTATGTATAGTTTTGGAGAAAAAGGGGCTTTGCTTCCCGAAGGTGCCATCCGATCATTTGACAAGGTAGCCGCCTATTTTGACAAGAAGGCTTTTGCTGATTTAAAATCAGATGCTTCTCTTGAAAAGAAAGCCATGGACTGGGTAGCTTCTTTAAAATTGGATGATGAGAAAAAGGCAGGTTTTGCGGCAACAGCTATTTATAACCATCTTCGTAAAGTTCGCGACTGGCACAATGAGCATCCCTATACAACAATTCCCGAGGGTATCAATCCTCTTACAGGCAAGCCGCTTTCCAAGCTCGACCGTGAAATGATTGCAGATTCTGCTATGCCGAAAGAAGTACATGAAAGACTAATGAAAGAGTTACGCAGAGTATTGACTGAAGAACAGATAGAACAAATCCTCGATAAATATACGGTAGGTAAAGTTGCTTTTACCTTGAAAGGTTATCAGGCCATTGTGCCTAATATGACAGAGGAGGAAACTGCTTACGTCCTGGAACAGTTGAAGCTGGCTCGCGAACAGGCTATTGACTATAAAAATATGAAGCAGATCTCTGCCATCTTCGAAATTTATAAAACCAAATGCGAACAGTATTTCAATGAGCACGGCCGTAACTGGCGTCAGATGTTCAAGGATTATGTGAATAAGCGAAAGGAAGAAAAGAAGGCCCAAGGAAAGAAATAAAATGATGATAAACCTTTAATCTTCCTATTTGTCGGAGTATAATCCGGGATAACTAAGAAGAACATAATAGAGCTATGCTTTGCAACTGACAAAGCATAGCTTTATCACTTCTAAAGCTATGCTTTACGTCTCAAAAAGCACGTCATTACTTTTTCTTCACGATTACTAAACATCTTTTTCGCAGAAAATGTGTTATTTTGTGGATGGCTAATAGAAATAGACATGATATGGATAAGCAAAAAGTAGCATTGGTTCTTTCTATGGGAGGAGCACGTGGAATAGCGCATATAGGAGTAATTGAAGAATTGCTCCGTCACAATTTTGAGATCACCTCTATTGCAGGAAGCTCGATGGGAGCTATGGTGGGGGCGATGTATGCTTCAGGAAAGATGGAAGAATGTAAGGAGTGGCTATATAGTTGGGATAAACGTAAGATGTGGGAATTGGCGGATATTACTTTAAGCCGGGATGGATTGGTGAAAGGTGACCGTTTTATCAAAGAACTGAAACAGATTATTCCGGACATGAATATTGAAGACTTGCCCGTCCCTTATGTAGCCATGGCTACGGATATTGTCCGCGATCAGGAAGTGAGGTTTGACAGGGGGAGCTTACATGAAGCTATCCGTGCATCTATTTCTATCCCCATGCTTTTCCGTCCGTTGAGAAAAGACGGTATGGTTTTGATTGACGGAGGCATTCTGAATCCTCTTCCATTGAGTCATGTAAAACGCATTGAAGGAGATATCCTGATAGCTGTCGATGTGAATGCACCCCTCGATTCCGGAAAGAAAAAGAAAATATCTCCTTATAATCTATTGACAGAATCTTCAAGAATGATGATGCAACAAATCACTCGTTACCAGATAGAGCGTTGTCAGCCGGATATCTTAATTCAGATGTCCGGCGATACCTATGATATGTTGGAGTTTCATCATGCAGCTTCGATAGTGAAGACAGGAGTGGAAGTTACCCGAAGCGTGTTGAAAGAATTTCTCGACAATGAATAATATGATACTTTAAATTACTCCAGATAAATCATCTTTTTCGTCATTCCTCCGTCAATCGTGATATTTTCTCCATTGATGAAATCATTGTTTTCTTCACAGAGAAACAAACACATACGGGCAATATCTTCCGGTTTGCCTACCCGTCGCGAAGGATGTTGTGAATGATCTTCCGGCCGGAGTTGGTCATAATCATGAGTTTGTATCCATCCCGGAGCAATAGAGTTGACAGTGATATTCCATTCGGATAACGACAAGGCCAGTGCATGAGTTAAAGAATAGATACCACCTTTCGAAGCTGCATAACCTTCACTTCCCGGTTCACTCATCAGGTAACGTGTGGAGCAGATATTGATAATCCGACCGTATGGGTTAGGAGAGGACTGCTCTTTACGATGTATGGCAAGCAGGCGGGAGGTGATAAATACAGGGCGTAGGTTGATAGAAAGAATTTTGTCGAAATCCTCTACGCTCGTTTCGGTGATAGAAGAAAATTGACTGATACCGACGTTGTTGATAATAATATCAATATCATTCCATTCGGAAAGAATACGTTGCATGCAACTTTCAAGTGCATCCTTATCGCTGACATCGACTTTATGGAATATAGCTCCGGTTGCTTTTGCAGTCTCTTGTCCCGCTGTTTCATTTATATCACAAAAAGCGACTTGATTGCCGGACAGGCAAAAAGCTTCTACTATTGCCTTGCCTATTCCTTCCGCTCCTCCTGTTATAAATACTCTTCTTTTGGAGGTATCTGACTTTGAGGTCGTTGGAGTACACGAAGCCGATTCAGCCGGATGAACTGTTGTAGATTTCTTCTTGCCATATTTCTGTGCTTGTTTCCAAGCAGCCTTTCTGGCTTCATATTGTTCCTGTTGTCTTTCTATATAATTATCTGCCATCGTTCTTTTTTATTTATTGGCAAATGTAAAATATAAAATGGATAAATACAAAGAATCGACCGCTCTTTTGGGGACAAAGGAGCGGTCGATTTTATTCAGATGACGGTTCAATTTAAAACTTCGCCGGATCTATCTCTGCATATTTAATTCGTTGGCGACGCCAAGTGTAAATGGCATGCAGTTTCCCGTCTTTTCCCTGGATAATACTGGGATAAGAATACTGGCTGATCGGACTGTCTTCCAATGTAAGAACAGGCTTCCAGGTGATTCCATCTTCTGATATGCCCACACAAAGCGGAGTACGCGGACCTTTCGGAGTTCCGGGTAATGTAGAGAAATTATTGTAGATTAGTATATGTCTGCCGTCTTTCATTGTCACAGCATCCGTTCCGGAATTATTATTCGGAACATCCAGCAGTGTTACTTTACTCCACGTATCACCATTATCGCTGCTCCATGCAGTTGCTACTTGTGCGTTACGTGTACGGCAGAGTACCTGTAATCTTCCGTCTTTATGCTTCAGAATACTAGGTTGTATCGCATAAACAGGCTTGGATCCTTCTCCTTTAATCGCTTCTCCGCCTTCCTGATCGTCCACATTCATGCCACCTTTTTTACGGTTTTGGGTGGGGATGGATAACTCGGCATCCAATGGACCTACCATCTTCCAGGTCTTGCCTTTATCATCGGAAATCTCGAAGTGGACACGCCATCCGTTACTTCCTTCCGTGCTGGAAGGGCAGATGATACGTCCGTTGATATATTCCGGCTTATTCTTAATAGGTCCAAGAAAACCTTCCGGAAGCGGTTCACGTTTGCTCCAAGTCTTTCCTCCGTCACGTGAGCGAACCAGCCATCCTGTCCAATCACTCACTTTCAGACCTATTTTATAGAATAAAATCAAGTCACCTCCGGGAATCTGGAAAAGAACCGGATTCCAACAAGCTTTTCTGCGTGCAATAAGTTTTCCTTTTTCATCTTTCACAGGTGTGCAAGTTGAATCGATTCCAGCCAATGCAGCTTGTGAATCTTTGAGCGAGAACACACCGTCAGCGGCAAGTTTGGGGGCAGTCCATTCTTTGGAACCTTTCGGCTTACGACATACCCAGATGCAACAATCCGGATTGCGTTCTTTGGTTCCTCCGAAGAAAGAGGCTACGAGATCACCGTTCTTCAGTTCTACAATTGTAGCTCCGTGACATTCGGGGAAAGAAGCTTTTTCGTACAGGAATTCATCACTTAGAATAGCCGTATTCCGGGTGGGGATGTCTACACTGAAGTGATATTTTCCTGATCCGATCTTTTCCTTCCGTCCATCTGGTAGATGTACTTCGCCTGTTGTATTGGCAGGAAGCTCGATGTCCCATTCCAGGTGAGTAGGAGTCTTTGCCCACCGACTGGTTATTTTCCCGTAGATACTCATGTATGATGCATCTACATTACTTAATGCCTGGATTTCAAAAGCCGGTTGGAAAACGATATGTTTGTAACCGGACTTCCAGCGGTCTGCACGAATACCTGCCAGATTATTGAAGCACCAGGGTAATAAATCGCCTAAAAGCATCACGTGATTACCGCTGTTCATTTCAGGATTGGCCGTATCACCGTTCCATAACTCCCAAATAGTGGTAGCACCTTTTTCAACCATATATCCCCAGGAAGGATATGTTTTATTGGTAGCCAGTAAATAAGCTACATCGGCATGTCCACGGCGGCTTAATTCACGTAATAACCATTGTACACCGATTACTCCGGTACTTATATGTCCTTTGTTGGTCGTAATAATAGAAGCTACAGCATTTTGGGCTACTGCATTGATCTGATTTTTAGGAACCAGTCCGAAGGCAAGTGGTAAAATATTGGCAGTAACCGTGTTGTTGCCATAGAAAATACTATCCGGATATAAGGCATGCCCCGGTACGGGAGAGGTACCTTCTTTTACATGCAAAAAACGAGCATTAAATGCATCTTTCATGCGATGTTCCAGATCTTCCCATTCTTCTGCATCAGCTTTCAGCCCTTGCAGACTTGCAAAGCGGTGCATCAGTTGTAACACCTTTAGATAATAAGCGGTGGCGATCAAATCTCCGTCAGTCTTGCGGGAAGGATCTTTACTATGAATTAACTCTAATGATTCGGGTGGAACGCACCAGTCACCATATTTATCTTTGGTGATGATATATTCCTCTGTCATGTAGTATTCACGGATATGAGATACCCATTTTTTGATAGCCGGATAATTCTCCTCGATCGGACGTTTGTCTCCAAAGTTTGTGAAAAGCATGTCGCAGGCCATAGGTAAAGCGGCAGGCCAGGTCACATTATCCGAGTAATAATTCCAGTATGCCGGGGCCACATCAGGAATACAGCCGTCTTCCCGTTGTGCTTCGCGAATGTCACGCGTCCATTTGGTGTACATTGCATAATTATCGAAAAGCATACTCTCTCCCCAACACCCCATGGTACGGTCGCCCAACCATGGTTGGCGTTCATTCCGTTGTGGACAGTCTACCGGCATACCTTTATAATTACTCCGGATTCCCCAGAATGCATTACGGATAATCTTATTCAGAGTCTCGTCAGAACAGCTGAAAGTTCCGGTATGTTCCATTTCATCTTCTACTACCTCGGCAACGAAATCTTCAGCCTTTGCATTCGGATAACCGCTAACTTCTACGTAGCGAAATCCATGATAGATAAAACGAGGTGCCCAGGTAGCCTCTTTTGTTTTGCGTCCACTGACAACATATACATCTGTAGAACGGGCATCCCTGAAATTTCTGGTGTAAAGTTCACCATTGCTTTGCAGACTTTCTGCGAAACGGAGGCGGATGCTGTCACCAGCCTGTCCTTTAACTCGGAAACGTACCCATCCTGCCATATTCTGACCGATATCCAAGATATATTTATTGCCGAGCTTTTTAATGGAAACAGGTTTCAACGTTTCCGTGACTTTCATACCCGGCATCATTTGTGCACGCAATGTTCCCGAAGGAATGCTTACACGTTGTGCCGGCATCCAGCTTTTATCATCATACCCGGTTTGAGTCCAGTTTCCTAACTCTTTACGGGCGTCGTACTCTTCACCATCGTATTCATTATTGCTACGAATAGGACCGTCAGTAGTCAATTTCCAGGTGGGGTTTGTAGCAATCGTTTCTTTGCTGCCATCTGCATATTCCACGATCAGATTCAACCGAAGTTTAGGATAGCCGAAAGTCGGTATCTTATACGGTTTATAGTTTTGGCGCATCGTATAGAAACGACCATTTCCGAGAGTTACTCCAATAGCATTCTCTGTTTGAAGCAACGATGTGACATCATAGGTGTTGTACAGAATCGTTTTCCGATAGTCGGTAGGAGCAGGAGCCAGAACTTGATTGCCGATACGTTGTCCGTTGATAAACAGTTCATATAATCCCATTCCGGCAATGTGCACAGTGGCACGTTTCACTTCTTTCTTCAATGCAAATTCTTTGCGGAGATAGCGGGCTGCCAGGCGGCTCCATTGTGTTTCGCTGTCTCCAGGAGCAGCTTTATCCAAACCGATCCATTGCCCTTGCCAATCTGCTTCATTAAACAGTCCTGTAGTCCAGAAAGCCGGAGTACTCCAATCTGTTGTCCCCTTGTTGGTGTCTATTTTCACTTTCCAATAGTAGGGAGCATTACGCTTTAGCGTTTTTCCCTGATAAGCGATCCATTGGGAAGCATCAGATTCAATCTTTCCTGAATCCCAGATATCCCCTTTTCCTTGTTCCAATAGCTCCGGGGTAGATGCAACAAGGATGTGATACGCAGTTTGTATCACATTCTGTTCATTCGATTCGATGCGCCAACTCAATCGAGGTTGGCGCACATCAATACCTGCCGGATTTTTCAACTGTTCTGTTCGCAGGTCAGTGATACCTATGGCTGCGTATATGGACCCGGTAAAGAGCAGAATGGAAAATAGGAATAATATAAATATTCTTTTATTCATAAGTAGGTTTTCATCTATAAATTTAGGCACGGATTACACGGATTTCACGGTTTTTAGAAATATGATTGCGCAAAGCAACCGTGAAATCCGTGTAATCCGTGCCTCATAATATAATTATTTATTCCATTTTTGTTGTGCATCCGGTAACTCTGTCCAGTCCTTCTCCATATAGTTTTTACTACTGTCCACTACAATCAGGATATGATCGTTTCCACTGCAATAACCACTGTCATGTTGAAATTTGTGCACTCCGTTATCAAATTCTCCGATGTATTCCAGTTTACCATCTTTCGTAGTGTACCACCAGGCATTCTTTTTCGCACCGCTAATTTTATTGAAATCAACTTCCATTGGACGTCCGGTGTAGTTGTACACCATCAGATAATCATTACCACGGGTAGCGATGGCGCGGTCATAGCGTTCTCCATTCTGTCCTACGATGACAGATTGATCGGGTATGCGTTCGAAGAACGGGAAAGTTAGCATCAGGTTTTTCAGATACTTCATTTGATTGTAACCCGGATCATCCAGTGCTTCATACCAAGGCTTTTTAGCGCCATAAGCACCACCTACACCCGGTTTGATAAATTGCATGATAGAATTATGACCGTATGTATGTCCGAAAGAACCGGCAAATACCGACCAGTAAGCATACCGGCGTACATCATAGTCTTTCCAGAGCAATTCATTCTCATCATGCAAGCCATGAGGAATTTCTTCGTAAATAGGTTCACCGTCAATCACGGGTTTCATAGGCTTCATGGCCAAGCTACGCTCTACGAAACGCCAGTTATCTTCTTCCGTATTTTCTTCGATAGGATAATCACCGTCTCCGAAACGTTGTCCGTAGCGGCGGTGTCCGCTTTGAAACATGTTGAAATCCAACCAGGAAGCATTGTTAAACCAAGTAGCAGAAGTTGTTCTTCCACGTGGATGGAATGTCATCAGGTGGTTTTTGTCGATAGCTTTGATAGAAGTGGCCAGAGCTTCCCATTCAGCGGTTTTCACATCGCCGCGGATGTCTCCGCCGATAAACCAGATAATGTTCGGTTCGTCCTTATAACGTTCTGCCAGAAACTTACCGTATGCTTTTGCCTGGTCAACAGTCATCTCACCCCGGTTCACAGGACTTCCCCAAATACAGACCATACCAATATACAAACCCTTCTTTGCTGCTGTACGGATAATATAATCCATGTGATCCCAATAACCGTATACACCTTTTTGATTGATGTTTTTGAAGTTATATCCGTCAATCATCGAATACTGTCCGTAGATATTCATAGACGGAACATTATTCAATGTTTGAACCTGAATCACATTATATCCGCGGCGTATACATTGTTCCAGATAATATTCGGCTTCATCCCGGTTCAGGCGTTCGGGTAATAACCATCCCGTTTCGCCTAACCAAAAGAAAGGAGCACCGTTTTCATGTTTCAGGTAACGTCCCTCTTCGGAAACTACAAGCTTTCCGTTGTTCCAGGGAATGTACGTCTTTTGCGTTTTCTTCTGTGCCGCTGCCGGGATAACTAAAGTTAGCAACAGCAATAAGAGAGGAAGAATCTTGAATTTTCTCATTGTATTTTATCGTTTTTAGTTTATTACTTTGTGGTGAGTTTCTCGTATTCAATAGCAGCCAGAATAAATGAACCGACCGATTTCGGATCATTCTCTATGATCGGTTCACTGATATAATATTCAAATGAGCCGTCACGGTATCTTTTCGAGTCTCCGCCCAATCCTGCCACTGCACAGCAGTTAGTGATTGTATAGCTACCATCTTCTTCAAGACGGGTGAATGTCTTTACCATTCCATCAAAGGCTTTCTTTGTCGGTTCGATATATTCGTTGCCAAGATATCCTTTATTGATAGCTTTGGCGAGAGTGTAGACAAACAAGGCAGTAGCAGATGACTCCAGATAATTACCTTCCCGTGCTCCCTGATCGGTTACCTGATACCAGGTTCCGGATTGAGGATCCTGATATTTAACAATCGTTTTTGCCAATCCTTGCAAAATCTGTATAATACTATCGCGTCCGGCAGTTTCCTGTGGCAGGAAGTCCAGTACATCTACGATAGCCGCTCCGTACCATCCGATACTGCGACTCCAGAAATTAGGAGAGCAACCCGTTTCGGGGTTTGCCCATTTCTGTTCCCGGCTTTCATCCCATCCGTGATAATACAATCCTGTTGCAGGATCATAAGTCTTACTATTTATTAAAAGAATCTGCTTCTTCGCTTCGTCAAATAAAGCCGGTTCATTGAAAGTGGCCCCATATTGAACTAGATAAGGAGAAGCCATAAAGATTCCGTCCAGCCACATTTGATGAGGGTATCTCAATTTATGCCAGAACCCTCCTTCACTGGTGCGGGGCTGCTCTGTCATTTGTTTGCGCAAAGTATCCATGGCAATTTTGTAACGTTCGTCTCCGGTCTGTGCATAAAGATCGAAAAGAATCTTTCCGCCGTTGACGTTATCAATATTGAATGAAAGATATTTCATGGTTTTGATACACCCGTCGGCATCGATCAAGCTATCCGCATAGATCTTGGCATAATCATAATATGTGCTATCTCCGGTATGTTTCCATTCTTCCAACATGGATTTCACTACCAGTCCGTGGGTATATCCCCAACGTGGTTTCTTAGCTTTTTCAATCATCCAGGGTTCAGGGAAACGTTTCATTTCGGAGCGTGCCATGCGTTCACTCCATTTTTCCGTTTCTACTTTTTGAGGTGTTGTGCATGCCAGGAAACAAACCGTTCCACAAGATACCATCAGTTTTAATAAGTTTTTGTTCATATCGGTCGAGTTATTATTTTCCAATCAATATATATTCTTGCCCTGCTTTGGTAGGCAGATCATAGAGGTAAGTTTCTGCAATTTCCACCTTATTCAGGTTTGCCTTTTCATTAATCAATGGTTCGGGAATAGTGGGAACAGCATAAAGAGGATTCGGATTTTCACCTTTGGCACGCTTCAGACCCTTGCCTGTTAATGGGTTGAGTGAACGTAAGCGACAGTTACCTCCCTTATGAGATTTCACAACCAGACGGCTTACTTTCCCGTTTTTCCAGCTCAAATCAAGCTCAAAACCTCCACGTGCAATAATTCCTTTGATAGAACCTTCCTGCCAGACGGTAGGAAGTGCAGGAAGCAAATAAATAAAACCATCGTAACTTTGCATCAACATTTCTGCAATACCTGCGGCACAACCGAAGTTTCCATCAATCTGGAATGGCGGATGCGCATCGAACAGGTTAGGGTAGGTGCCTCCTTTTTTCTTCTCATTGCGCACAAGAGTCAACTGATCTGTAATCAGTTTGTAAGCATGGTCACCATCAAGAAGGCGTGCCCAGAGGCAAACTTTCCATCCCATGCTCCATCCGGTCGACGGGTCTCCGCGATGAATCAGCGAAGTACGTGCTGCATCGAATAATTCAGGAGTACGATAAGGAGAAATCTGATTGCTGGGGAATAGTCCGTATAAATGAGAAATGTGGCGGTGTACATCCTTCGGGTCATCCCAGTCGAACATCCATTCCTGTAGTTGTCCCCAATGTCCTACTTGCATAGGAGCCATTTCTTTGAGACGTTGGGACAGATGAGTGGCAAATTCCTGATCTGTGTCCAGTATTTGAGAAGCAGATATAATTGCTGTCCAAAGATCGAAGACCAATTGGTTGTCCATGGTGCATCCGGAAGCTGTTGTGGCTTTTCCATTACTCCCCGAATGTACATTCTCCGGTGAATTACTGGGGCAGACTACCAACCAGTTGTGTACCGGCTCTTTCACCATGATTTCATCAAAGAAACGTCCGGACTCTTTCAGTATCGGGTAAACAGAACGCAGGAATTCAATATCTCCGGTGTATAGATAACGTTCCCAGAGATGTCGGCAAAGCCATGCACCACCACTGGGCCACATACCTGAAGGAGCTTTATCAACTGCCCCTGTGATGCGCCATATATCCGTGTTATGATGTAATACCCATCCGTTGGCTCCATACATAACCTTAGCCGTCTCTTTTCCTGTATCGCTAACCTCTTTTATCAAGCGGAATAACGGTTCATTCAACTCACTTAGATTCGTTACTTCCGAAGGCCAGTAGTTCATTTCCAAATTGATATTGCAAGTATATTTGCTGTCCCAGGAAGGGAATAATTTATCATTCCAGATTCCTTGCAGGTTGGCGGGCTGTCCTCCCGGTTGGGAAGAACAGATCAGCAGATAACGTCCGAATTGGAAATAAGTGGCAACTAGATGGGCATCATTGGTATTCTTGAAATTTTCCACACGCTTATCGGTTGGCACATTTGAATATTGGTCTTTTCCTAAATCGAGAGAAACGCGTGTCAGGTATTGCCGATAGAAATCAATGTGATTCTTCTTCGATTCGATGAATGGATGAACCATTGCTTTCTCCAAATAGTTCTTTGCCCGTTCTATCTGATTACCGGTGATGTCTTGATAATTATTGAAATTAGTTGCAATAGATACATAGACGATTGCTTCGTCGGCTTTCTCTACAGAAAGTATCCCATCGGCACAAGCTATTTCTCCACCTTTATTTTTAGCAGTCAATCTGCCTTGAAATTCCACTTTCCCTTTCAATCCCTCATGCAAGGAGGATACTCCTGAAAGAGTTACGCAGTTTCCTTCTTCAGAAGCGATCATTACGTCCTGGTGAGGCGAAGTCAGTTGAGCGTTAAATGTAATTTGTCCGGGACGATTGGCAGTCAGTCGCACCATTACTACCTGATCGGTAAATGAAGTAATCGTTTCGCGTTGATATTGCACTCCGTCTACTTCATAACGCACCATCACGCGGGCTGAATCCAGACTTAACTCCCGATAATAGTTGGAATAACGGGTATGACCGGGAAAGGCAATTCGCAAATCACCGAAACTTTGATATGGCATTCCGGAATTCGTCTTTGCCATCACCTTTTCTGTAGCGAGAGTCTGTGCTTCCAGGTATTTTCCGGCAAAAACAAGTTCACGCACTTTGGGAATATACTCCAGCGCGTCCGGATTAGCATTGTTATTGGGGCGTCCTGCCCAGATAGTTTCTTCGTTTAGTTGTATTTGTTCTGTCCCTGGTGTCCCATAAACCATGGCTCCCAGGCGTCCATTTCCCAAAGGTAGTGCTTCTGTCCATACCTGTGCCGGGCAGTCATACCATAGTTTATATTCTTGTGCAGACACATTTGTTTCCTGCGCATGAATGCAGCCCACAGACATCAGTACAAACAAATACCCGATTAATCTCTTTTTATTCATTTCCATCTAACTGCTTTTATACTTTTATAAAAGGACGTTTAATAGGGAATTTTGTACCCACTATGCAGGTATTAAGAAGTAGGAATGATTAAAAGTTATTTATTATTCTTTCAGTTGTCATACTTTGAAATATACTTCCTATATTTGTCAGTAGAATATTTAATAAGAAGAAATTATGAAAAGTTTTAATGTTACATCTATGCTAGTGGTGCTGATGTTCTTGTGCTTTACAGGAATACAGGCACAGACTGTTACTCCTAGTAAGAAATATATCACGAAAGAACTGAATAACGTGAGTAATTTCAGTTCAATCAGAGTTCTGGGTAGTCCCGACGTTGAGTATCGTCAGAGTAGTGATTCTAAAACAACAGTTTCTATATATGGCTCAGATAATCTGGTTGACCTGTTGGAAGTATCTACAGTAAATGGAGTGCTGCAGGTAAATATAAAGAAAGGCGTTAAGATTCTTAGCGGAGAACGCCGGTTGAAAGTGATTGCCTCTTCTCCTTCATTGGATGATGTAGATATTAAAGGATCGGCCGATGTATATCTGAAAGGTACCCTCAAAGGAGCTGATTTAAATCTGAATATAACAGGTTCCGGAGATATTGAAGCCGAAAATCTGCAATATACCAATCTTTCTGCTTTTGTAAAAGGTAGTGGAGATATTAACGTGAAGAATGTGAAGGCCACTACTGTAAAAACGATAGTTAGCGGTTCCGGCGATGTGGAAATGAAAGGTTCTACTCAAATGGCTATGCTGACTGTGAATGGTTCCGGCGATATCAGTGCCGACAAGTTGATTGCTACTAATGTAGTTGCTACCGTTTCAGGTTCCGGTGATATATCTTGTTACGCTTCCAAACAGTTGGACGCAAAAGCCAATGGCAGCGGAGATATTGAATATAAAGGAAATCCTTCTATTGTAAATAAGCAAGGCAAGAAAGACTCAATTTCCGGCAAGTAAGAAATTAGATCTTTGCAGAAAGCGGGTAAATATGTAACATAGCACATATTTACCCGCTTTTTTGCTATAAACAAACATAATACATGATAATTGGGGGATACATTCCTGGGAGAAGGGTGAAAACGAGTAGAAAAATAAGTTAGCAAACTTAAATACGGTTTTAAAGCCATTAAAATAGATGAATTCCGGCAACAAACAGATATGCTGATTGTTGTGACAATGAATCATTCATTTTTTTATTCACCTGAAAAAATACAGATTATGGCAAAGATTTCTCCCGATGAAGGAAAAAGTATAAAGATGGTAGAAAAGCAGGTAGATCCTTCTTTTAGTAACCTCAAAGAGTATCAGGCAAAAAGACAATTCAGTGAGACTCCCGAACCGATGGCGGATACCGTGGAAACTCCAAGCCGGATACCTGTTTTTGTTGTCCAAAAGCATGAAGCCAGTCATTTTCATTTCGATTTCCGTCTGGAAGTGGATGGAGTGTTGAAAAGCTGGGTAGTTCCTAAAGGCCCTTCCATGAACCCGAAAGATAAAAGACTGGCTATACAGGTAGAAGATCACCCTTTGAGTTACGCACATTTTGAGGGAGTTATACCGGAAGGCAACTATGGAGCAGGTACAGTGGAAATATGGGATAGTGGAACCTATGCTTATGTCGGTAATAATCGTAACATTTCCGCTGCCATTAAAAACGGGATACTTGAATTCAAATTACATGGTCATAAGCTCAAAGGCCTGTTTACCCTTATCCATACCAATATGGATGACCAAGACAGAGACTGGTTACTGATAAAGAAAGACGATGTATTTGCAGTCACGCATGTCTACGATGCGAAGAACATTCCATTGTATGATGAGGCATTCCTATGATATATATGTTCCTTATGATGAAATGATACTCACTTACATATATAATTTTCTAATTATATACGTAGCTTTATAATTCAATATACTCTATTGTTTTGATGATTCAATTAACTTTCATGATATTATGGCTGTGTTATTATGATAAAAATAATCAACTAAAGCGGACCGATTGGGTAAAATGGAGACTTGACAGTATAGCCTCTTAATATTTCGGTAACAAAAGATATTGTTACCATTTTTGATAGAAAACACCCATTGTTTTTGTTGGAAACCACCTCCTGTGTATACGTTGAAAAGTTTATACTTGCATCGGATTTTAAGCACGTTAAAAGATTATCAGGCGTGTTTTACTAAAGGTGTAAAATATTAATCAAATCCGATATTAGTATGAATGATTGTTACCTGAATTTATTAGTAAGCTTCCGAGCTTTATTCTCTGCAGATCCTGGAGCCAATTTAGTAAACAGCAAACAAACTATTGGCATCATTTTACCCGATTTGTCGTTGCTTGGATATGCGGTCCCTGTGGAAAGTTTCGGTATTGGACTGTTTGTGATTCTATTTGCGTATCTTATAATAGAATACAATGTGCAGTTATTATCGCATGAAAAATTTAAGATTGCCATGAACATGCTCCATACAGCACATACACCGTTAATATTGCTGCGGAATCAATTGGAAGAACTCAAAACTGGCAACCTCCCTGAACCTCTTTCCCAACAAGTGGAAGAAGCACTGGGATATGCCGAATGTATCATATATTGTAACCAGAATATTGCAACTCTCAATAAAGTAACTAAGAGAATTCCTCCTAAAACGTCAACGGTAAATTTGGAACTTTCCACTTATGTTACTTCCATTGTCAATCAATGCCGGGCTTATGCCAATTCCCGCCAGATACAGCTGACTGTTGGTGAATGTTCGGATTGTGTCAGTTGCAGGATAAACGAAAACATAATGACTGCAGCACTTCAGCACCTTATCAACAAGATGATTTTGATTTCCGAGTCAGGCTGTTGCATATCGATCAACGTAACCCACACAATGAATTCCTGGCAGTTGCAGATTAGCAATAATGAAATAGCCGGGCAAAGAACAGAGAAAATGTTCCCCTTTATTCCTATTATATTTCCTGTGTATGGATATAGTGATTTATGGACGGTAAGAAAAATCATCCGTCTGCATGGTGGAAAAATAACCGGATGCAGACATGGTAAAGCAGCTACTTTCCAAATCGTCATTCCGACAGACTGCCATTGCCTGAATCAGTCATGCCCGGTGTTGAGACATTCTTCTACAAAAACGAAGATGCCAACAAATGACTCCTGCGAGAATCCTAAGAGCAATAAACAAAATACTAAAACGAGAGAAACTTCCCATATCCTATTAGTAATGGCAGATAAGTTATTTAGTGATTATTTAAAGAAAACCTTATCACGCTATTTTCAGATCTCTGTTCTTGATAATCCGGAGCTGCTGATGGATACGGCTATCAGTCAAAATCCTGATGCTATCATTATTGACGACAATGTGAATGGAATAAGCGGAGATACACTTAGCACTCAAATTAAGGAAGATAAAACGATAGGATACATACCAATCATTCTTCTATTAAGAGCCTTTGATAACGAAAGCTATTTGTCACATTTGGGGAGTGGGGCAGACCGTCTGGGATTACGTACGGAAAGCATTTGTAAACTTAGGGCAGACATACGTATGCTTGTCGAAAACCGCATGGTCTTACGCGAACGGATCAGACTGTTTCTGTCAGATGCCATTTCTCCGATGATCCCCACAAAAGCTGAAATAGAAACAGAAAATGCCGATCGGAAATTTATGGATAAAGTCAATAAAATCCTGGAGAAAAATCTCTCTACTGATAAATATACAATAGATAAATTAAGCATTGATATAGGCATGAGCCGTACTGCTTTTTATAATAAGATAAGAGAGATTACCGGCAACCCTCCCGAAAACTATATCAATTCATTCAAAATGGACAAAGCACTTAAATTGCTGGCCTCCCAGCAGTACAGCATTTCGGATATTGCAGGTATACTGGGCTATTGTGATGCTAAATACTTTGGAAAGAAATTCAAAGACTTCTATCATGTATGTCCGTCTGATTATATAAAGAGTATTGTAGGATAAAAGAGTATAGAAAAAGAGGGTGTACAAGCACCCCCTTTTTCTATACCTTTTTACGCTTTTTCTCTTTGACTGCAAATCTTATTTTATACAGATACAATAAAGTCTGCTTTATTGTATCATAATACTTTTCCAATCCATAGATTCTTAATAATGTCAGTTCAAAGTCGATTCTATCCTTTTGTTCTAATTCCTTTTCAAGAGGTAATCTGTCTCTATTGAAAATAGGTTGAAATGCTTCTATGATTTCTTTCTTTTGCGCATCAGACAGTAACTCCGGATTGAGAACTTTGAAAGCCTTCTTGAACTTAGTTTCTCTAAGGTCAAGTGCTCCCAGTCCCCTGCCAAATCCGAAACTCTCAATGAAAAACATACTCAAAATATTATTCAGTAATGCAAGTAGGAAAATTTTGTTTTCATCTTTGTACTGTTCCTTTATTGAAAAGCCAATCATCCGTTGATCGAAGAAAGAACGTTTATCAAGCATGGCTATAAATAAACTTTTGTCGAAATTAATATTAACGACAAAATCTGCCATGTTTTTTGTGCTCATTTCATACCAAAACATATTTGGTTTACGTAAAGCTATAGGTAATAGCTTCTTATTTGTTTTATCCATTTGGTTTTCAAAAGATCTTATCCAATTCAGAGTCCCGGTATGATTTAAAGTTTCGAGTTCTTCGATACTTTTTGAACAACAGAAAGCCTGCGTCTGACTAGTTGCAATGAATGAAGGTGCTTTCTTTAAGTTTTTTAGAACAGGCTCAATATATTCATCTTCTATTCCGTGTCCTTTTGCAGGATAAAACATACGATTACAACCTCTTCTTTCTCCACGTATAAAATCGAAAAACTTTTTAGAGTCAATAAGCTTCTCGGCTATCGTAGGCAACCAATTCAAATTAGCAAAATATCCGGACCATGGGATTCCGATATTTTCCAATTGTTTGATTTCATTTATTGAATAGGATTGAATATTGACCCAATCAGACTCTTTATTAAGAATGATTTCACTACTTAATTTCTTAATATCTGCTATGTTTTCAAGTTTCTCTTTTAATGTACAGAAAGAAATTCTCCTGTTTAAATTTACCGGATCAGAAATCTCCCTCTTGGTTGCTATTAATAATGTGGTGACAACCTTTGCATTATTGAACCATCGTCCTTTTCCGGAAATAACAACACAGTCAATATTGAAATATTTTTGAATTAACTCTAAGAATATTTCTCCATAGTCTGTTCCAAGCCATGCATTAGAAAGTATTAGTCCAATTTTTCCATTGTCTGAGATAATGTCGTACAAGTAGAAAGGAATATATGCAAATATATCACTCTTTTTACTTAGTGTCTTTTTCGCTTTAGTCTGTTCCTTGATTAATTTATTGATTTCCTTTATATTCGGATTGAGCTTTTTGATCTCTTTCTCTCTTATAAAAGGAAGATTAGATATGACATAATCTACCTTAGGCAGTTGCTTTTCTACTTGATTTCCATTATTGGGATCTTTAAATACAATAGTTTGTCCTGCGTGCAACTCAATTACATCCGACCTGAAGATATGCAGAATTTTTCCAATATTGCCGGGATTGGATAAAGTCAGTGTTGATAGCTGGATGGGAAACGAATGTTTGTCCGAAGCCCAGATACTCTCAATAATTTGCTCTTGACCAATTTCATATTCTTCTTTAAGAGAATAAGCCTGCTTAATAATAGTTCCCGTTCCACAACAAGGGTCGAAGGTAATTCCACCTTTCTTATCTATTGTTAGCCTTGTTAATAAATCGGCTAGTTGAGGAGGAGTCGCAAATTGTCCGGCCACTTTTCTTTTGGCATAGGCGATGGACGATTGCAGTAAGTTTTGCAAGATTTGAATATCAACCCCTTCAATATTAAGGTTTGAAAGAAATACATTTAATTGAACTAGCTGCTTCCATGCATTATTAGATACTAATTCATTTGCGATATTATTCCCAAAAATATTCCAAAAATTACAGTGTTCCGAGATGTTGGCAATTATTTGCAGGGCTTCACTGACAGTTGTATCGAAAGTAATCGTTTCAATAATCTTTGCCTCATTGAAATGCCGTTTGATAATATTGCCAAAAATAATCTTGAAAAACCAGTCGGTCAATATAACCTTTGATAGAGTGGGTAGTTTATGCTTAACGTCTTTTTTAGCTTGCGAGCTAAATCCATATTCTGCTGCAGAAGAGAGCCACCAATTATCTATTTGCGCATCGAGTACTGCACTACTTTTTATATTCTCTTTTATGTTTTCTGCTGTCGAGTCTATATTTTCGAGAACGATATCGATTATTTTATCGATTGCCAATATCTCGGAAGATCCACTTTCTGTTATTTCTCCATGTTCGAAATAATCATTTAAATCTTTCAGGATGGTATGTAGAAGATCTTTCCAAAGATTCTCGTTTTCTTTTACCTCTGAACGCGAATGAAGGTCGATACTATCCCATGATTTCAAGATAGAATATGTATTCCCATTCTTAACATACAAAACTGCGCTTGTCACATTCCAGAGAATGAAACTATTATTGTGCAGAATCTCAGATTTTATCTTGGCGTTATTTATTAATTCTGTGTCGGTTATAGGAGTATCAGGCATTTTGAGTTCCCACCCCTGCAAAATGATCTTTTTAGCAGAGTCTTTGAAGATAAGCACATCCGGAAATAAACTCGATTTTTCATTTCTGATTGTATTCTCTCCTCCGGCACTTTTTACATGCCAACTTTTGTTAGCCAAGTAAAGATTGATTTCGCTAATGACATCAATGGCCCAACTTCTTTCATTATAGTTGATTTGTGGCATCCGTTTCTAAATAGTTTAAGGTGTGATATTTTGTGATTGGTTTTTTGAAAAGTTTGCGAGTCGATGGAGTCACTTCTTCTCTTTTTAGTGTTTCTGAAATCCTATCCATACAAATCTTGATATAGTCGGTAGGCTGTATTCTGTGCAATAATACATCTTCATTCTTTTCTATTCCGATAAATCTTCTGTTTTCCAGAATGGCCGATAGCAGGAAACTGCCGCTTCCGCAAGCATTATCCAGAATGATATCCCCCGGGTTAGAGAATGTTCTGATTAAATATCTACCCAATTCAACAGGCTTTTGTGTCGGATGATAAACTTCTCCTTCCGATTCAGCCGTTTTCACATATACAAAGTCGTCATGATTCTCCTCAAAGAATACCACATCATTGGGATAACGTTCGCCATCACTTTTTACATGCTGTGGCTTGAACTCTCCATAACTACCTGTAAATTGATCTTTTCTGACCCCCTTATCATACGCTTCCCCTTTAGTCATTTGCGGATTGTATACCGGCTGTTTTTTATAGAAAACACAAACATCTTCGTGCTTACGAAGCGGTTGTTTTTTGGCATTTAAAAAGTTGGTCGGTTTTGATTTGATCCAGGTAATCTTGTATTTGAATAATTTCTCCTTGCTTAAAATCAATTTGGCTGTAAAAATACCTTGTGCGGTTAAAACGATCGCCCCATTGTCTTTAATAATACGTTCGTATTCAGCCCAAAGAGCCTGCAAATCAATCACGGAATCCCATTTATTTTGTGTAGTACCATACGGTAAATCACAAAGTATCATATCTATGGATTTATCAGGAATGGATGGCAATATGTTCAGACAGTCGCCCTGAATGACTTTGTTTACAAAAGGTTTGATGTCTTTCTGCTGTTTTTTCTTTTTTTGTATGACTCCTTCTAACAATCGTTTATCTTCCTCTTTTATATCTTTGGATGTAGAACCCATGGTTTGCATATTAAATATTTAAATTGTCATTTTCTGTCAAAAGTAGAAATAATAGGATTATCTCCCAAATTTATTATATGAAATAATCTGTTATTTGTACCAATAAGCTTTTTGAAGTTTATCACATGATGATTCTCTGAATAGAATCCTTAGTCCATTGCTGAATGTTTCATTAATAAATACAGCATCAGCAGGACATTCCTTTTCGCATTTACCACACATAATACAATTCATTTCATCAACAGGAAGAGGTGTTTTTGCATTATCTTTTAAGGTAAACACATTCATCGGACAGCTTTTCATACACTTTCCACACGCTATACATCTGCTTGTGTTTAATAAAACTACATTTCCAACCACCTCATTAGTCCCGTCAGAGAGAAGAGGTAAACCTTCATAAGTCAATAGCGGAGTATATGTTTTTTTAAAAGCTGATAGTGGGTGAGCCTTTTTTCTCATTTGTAATGCGAATAGGGTCGATTTAAACAAATCGTTGCTATTCGGCCTGTTCTTATTATATCCATTCATTCCGACCCACGGACCGGTGCGGTCAAAGCCAACACATGAAAACTCACCCAATAAAATCCCATCTTTTTGAGCTATCAATGATTTTAGCTTTTTATGGTAACTGCCTAATATGGGCCTGCATCTGGTTGAAAAGATGAATATCTTTTTTCTTGCTATATCCAGTTCTTCTACGAGGGAAATGATCTCTTTATTATGCGAAGCGAAATTGATACCTGACCCCAATCCAATTAAATCATAAGACGAAATATCAGATTCGGTCACTTCCTTCGGGCATTTGACCGTAGCTTTAAGTTCTTGTGCCATTGCTTTAGCTACTTTCATTGTATTGCCAAGATAGGTTGATGAAACTATAATCAGTGTTTTCATTTTTTTATTGTTATTATTGTTTCGGGAGTGCCCGGAGCACCTTGTACACCTTTATACTGAATAAATTGACCGGACGACAAATCTATATAATAATCACATCCGAAGAATTTCGCTAACAAACCTGTCAAATGAACATTAATTCGTTGTTCACGAATTCCATTATGAACAACCACTTCTTTTCCATCTGCCTGCATCTCATATAGTTTTAAATTGTCAGGGCGTATACACTCAAATTTGAAAGTAGATTTCTCTTTAATAGAGTGCCCTATGTTGAAACCTATATTCTGAAACCAGGGAACTCCATTGGAACTATATGTTTTGGAGTATGATTTAGATTTTAATATACCATCAATCTTATAAGTCCCATTTTTCAATACAACTCTGATATTTGTATTTTTATCTTGATTGGAATATTCCCATGAAATAGTATGATAATCCGGGGTCATCACATATTTGTTAATTTCATTTCCTTGAGTTGTTTTTAGATATATGAGATTATTCTCTCTACTCTTATTCCAAATAATCGTTGCTTTACTGTCACCACAAGAATATTTATACTCTATTGTCTGGGAATGAACTTGATAAAATGACAGTAGCGTTAGCGTGAATATGATTATTAATTTTTTCATCGATTAAATTTTTCAAATAACATATCAATATAATCACAAAGCGTATTTTCGTATATTGTCCATGAAGTATCACTCGAAAAATCAATGCCATTAAATAGGGGATATTCTAAGGTACTTAATACTATATAATTTATAGAAGCTATCAAAAGAGTAATATACATGCTTATATTCAAATCTTTCGTATCAACTTTCTGCTCCAGTATTTTTTGCAGCTTATGACCATTCTCTTCACGCAAATCTCGAATAGCTTTAAATTTTAACCCACCGGACAACTCCCATAAAAGAAGCTCTTGATGCATCTTATTCTCTCTTATAAAATGGAGTTGTGCCAGTAGAATTTCCTTGGTGATTTGTTTTAAGTTGGTCTCATTAACGGTTTCTATTCTATTGATAAAAGTATCATAAGCCTGGATATAGAAATCATGCTTCTTTGCCCAAACGGCAATTAATCCGTCTAAGCCTCCGAAGTATCTATATATTAATACTTTATCACACCCTGCTGTTCTCGCGATTTTATTGATTCCCATTTTAGAGAATCCCTCTTCAGTAATGATTGTGCTTACTGCCTCTATCAACTGTGTTTCACTTCTTTTTAATTCCATCATTTTACTATTAGTCACTAGTTGGTGACAAAAGTAAGTCACCAATCGGTGACAACCAAATAATTAGTCTTATTTTTTTAGTAACAGCCTTACTATATCACATGATATATGGCTAATACTAGCTATTGTTATTAAAAGATATGAAAAAGCATGGGCTTGGCAGGAATAAGAGTGTGGGAATCTGTTTTATATAAAAATACATAAATACAAGAGAGAGTATGGAAAATATGAAGACGTTTTTACCGGAGGCAGACCTTGCGAAATTGAGGCTTGTACTCGAAATAAAGGATGCCTATAACCATGGGACAATTTCTCTTGAGGAAGCCCGAAAGATGCTTAAAGAGAAAGTCGTGACTTTAAAACCGTATGAGATAGCTTTGGCGGAGCAGGAACTGAAGGAAGTACAGGATGATGAGTGCCGTAAGGAAGACATTCAGCGTATGCTGGAACTTTTTGATGGCATTATGGATACGTCGCGTCCAGATTTGCCGCCCGACCATCCCATCATGTGTTATTATCGTGAAAATGACGAGTTGCGCAAAATCCTGTCCTCAATTGAAGAATTGGCACAATATCCGCTTATCAAGAATCAGTGGCTGGAACTTTATGATAAACTGACTCCCTATCGACTACATCTGTCCCGTAAGCAGAATCAGTTGTACCCTGTTCTTGAGAAGAAAGGCTTCGATCGTCCTACGACCACTATGTGGCTGCTCGATGATTTTGTTCGTGACGAGATAAGAGATGCGCGCATCTTATTGGAGAATGACAGTGATGATGAGTTTATGGCATGCCAGCAGACAATCGTCTACGATATAAGAGATCTGATGGAGAAAGAAGAAACCGTATTGTATCCTACTTCGCTCGTCATGATTTCCCCGGAAGAGTTTGAAGAAATGAAATCCGGCGACCGTGAAATCGGATTTGCCTGGATTGGAGAAGATCTGCAACAGAAACCGTCATCAACACCCGCAGAAAAAGAAAAAGGAGAAATGCCGGGATTTGCAGCGGAACTGGCCGGACTGCTGAACAAGTATGGTTATGGCAGGGGAGGAGGAGATGAACTGCTGGATGTGGCTACGGGGCGGCTGTCACTGGAACAAATCAATCTTATATACCGCCATCTACCCGTTGACCTTTCTTATGTTGACGAAAATGAACTGGTATGTTTCTATTCCGATACGAAACACCGTGTTTTTCCCCGCAGTAAGAATGTGATCGGGCGTAATGTCAAGAACTGCCATCCCCGCAGTAGTGTACATGTGGTGGAGGACATCATAGCAAAGTTCAGAAGTGGTGAACAAGACCACGCGGAATTCTGGATTAACAAGCCTGGGTTCTTCGTGTATATCTATTACGTGGCTGTAAGAGATGAAAACGGAAAATTCCGGGGCATACTTGAAATGATGCAAGACTGTACGCATATCAGAAGTCTGGAAGGTTCCCGTACACTACTTACTTGGGATGACACTAACACCCCTGCCCAGACGGAGCCATCCTCAGCCGAAAAGCCTGGAGAGGAATCTGCGAAAATAGAAATCACTTCAGCCACTCTTTTAAAAGACTTGTTGGCGGCATATCCTCTTCTGAAAGACAGAATGGAAGAAATCAGTCCTAAGTTCAAGTTGCTCAAGTCGCCTTTGGCACGAGTTATACTGCCTAAAGCCACCATCAAAATGATGAGCGAGAGAACCGGCATACCGTTGGAAGTCCTGATTGAGTCATTGAAATCCCAAATAGAGGAACTCTCCCGATAGCGAGTGACCTTTCTGCATTTTATATAGAATTCCCGCAATTACTTCTTTCTGACAGGAATTGCGGGAATTTGTATGGAATTATTTCTGTATTCTACCTGTTCTTTCATATCTATATCGTATCTTTGTAAGAGTTCTGAAACTTTGAATATAAAGATAACTACGCTTATGTTACAGAAAACATTCTTAGCACGTTGCGACAATAGGGCTTGTTTAGCTAAAACAAATGTAATAAGTGGCTCACCAGAGGATTGGCTGTCCAATGATTTATTATCAGGGTCTAATACGTTTGGGTTGACTTTCGATTTCTTCATTGATTGGGCGATCAATCGGATTTCCCCTTATGTCTGGATTAAAAGAATACTATTGCCTACCTATACTTATGATGAATTTATTGGTAAGTTGGATTCTGAAATGGAAAAAGAATTTGGCAAAGATTATCTATGCAGACTAGGACGGTTCGCAACAGAATATGATATGCAAGTTCAATTTATTGTATTCCATGATGAATTGGATTGGGCTAATAACAGAAGTGAACTGATAATTGTCTCTTTATCCTTCAAGGAAGGGTATTATAGCTTTTCTCCTCAAAAATATAGCTTGTCAGAATTTAAAGAGCTGATAAAGTTTCATTCCGGAGGTCCTGTTTCAATAGGTTCCAAAGGACTTATCTATGGTACCTCAAGGTTAGAATGCAGTTTGTCTAAGACAGATAGTTTATATCCGGGTGATGCAGACCTTCTACTTTTGAATGAAGATAATAAAGCGGTTTGCATTCTTGAATTCAAGAAACACACATTATCCAGTCCTGTCTCGGAGCAATGTTTCACAAACTATTATCCACGTCCTGACGGGCGCAAGTATAAACGCTTGGCCTTATTAAGAGATTATTTGGCTTCTAAATCCAATAGTCGTATTTCATTTTTTGTTCTTTATTACCCAACTCAAACATATATTGAGCAACAATGGAAATTGGAGGTAATAGAAGGTAATGCCTTTAGTTTGCGAGCAACTGATAGTTTTATCTTTGAATTACCTGCCGATAAATCAGATAATGAATACAAAAAGGTTATTGAGAAAATATCTCAGGTGATTGCTGCTCGCAGTTAGACAGATATTTACAACTACGAATGCAGATAATTCCAGATATTGACATATTATGCACATATCTTTGAATCTTGTATAATTGTTAAATTAGAGATTAAATCTCAAATAAATTCTTGTTTTATCGCTTTCTTTTGTTACTTTGCGACATTAATATAGAAAAAATAGAATATTTATGGTAACATTGTTGCAATTTACAGTAGGAAATTACCGTTCTTTTCATCAAGCAAGAACATTTTCAATGGTACCCAGCAGTATACAAGATAATCCCAAAGAATGTGTGGTAGCAGAAGGGCATTATAGATACTTGACGGCTGCTGCTGTATATGGGGCAAACTCCAGTGGAAAGAGTAATTTAGTGATGGCATTAGCTACCATGAAAAGAATGGTTTTAAATTCAGTAAAGCTGAATGACCATGACTTTCTGTTTTATGATCCATTCCTTTTGGCGGAAGATTCCGGAAATCAACCGACCCATTTTGAAATCGTATATTTAGATGCGGATGAGACTCGTGTAAGGTATGGCTTTGATTATACATTGCGACAAATAGAGCGCGAGTGGTTGTTTATCAGTAAAAAGAATAAGAAAGAATTGCCTTATTTCGTACGTGATGAAGAAGGTATTGGCGTTGATGAAATGCTTTTTGCAGAAGGTATAGGTTTGGAAGAACGAACAAATGACAATCGTTTGTTCCTGTCATTGGTAGCACAGCTTGGTGGAACTATCAGCAAAAATGTTTTGGATTTTTTTAATTCCGGATACAATGTTATATCTGGATTGAATAGCCAAGGTTATGAGGGCTTGACGGAAAGACAATTTCTGAATAAAGAAGCAGAATCAGTTGATGCTTTACAATTTTTCAAAGATTTGCAGCTAGGTTTCATCGATATAGAAACCGATGAGCATGAGATAGAAAAAGGTAGAAAAGCGATAGATGTTTTTACTGTGCATAATATATATAATAAAGATGGAGAAATAACAGGTAAACAACGTTTTCGTTTTGATTATTGTGAATCACAAGGTACACAGAAACTTTTCGAACTGGCAGGACCGTTGTTTGAAGCTTTACGTCATGGTCGGTTGTTGGTGATGGATGAATTGGATGCTAAAATGCACCCATTGATTTCTCAACATATAATCAAACTGTTCAGTAGTGAAAAGACAAATCAGCATCATGCACAACTCTTGTTTACTACACATGATACCAATCTACTTTCTTCGCATTTGTTACGTCGTGATCAAATATGGTTTACAGAGAAAGATAAGGCTGAATCTACAGATCTGTACAGTTTGATGCATATAGTGTTACCTGACGGAACGAAGCCGAGAGGAGATGGTAATCTTGAACGTAATTATATAAAAGGACGTTATGGTGCCGTTCCTTATTTAAGTACTATTGAATAATCTTTTGTAACTATGGGAAAGAAGAAGAAACTTTCATCAATGAACCTTGAACGATATAGTTACAAGGAGGCTATTCATGATGATGTAAAAGTTCGTTGTCGCATATTGATTGTATGTGAAGGGGAGAAAACAGAACCTAATTACTTTAAGTCATTCGACCAAATGCAATATGGGAGTGTGGTTTATAGTATTGAATGTGAGGGTGGAAAAATAAACACTATGCAAGTTGTGGATAAAGCTATTGAACTTCAAGATAAAGCCATGGCTTCCGGTACACCTTATGATACAGTCTGGGCAGTTTTTGATAAGGATGATTTTCCAGCTTCGTCATTTAATACGGCAATCACTAAAGCAGGACAGCATGGCATTGGGTGTGCTTGGAGTAATGAGGCATTTGAGTTATGGTATATCTTTTATTTTGCAAATCGCGTTACAGCTATGAGTCGCGAGGAGTATAAGAAAGCTATTAGCAAGCGTGTGAATGAATCGCCGATATATACGCAAAAAATAAAGTATGTTTATCGGAAGAATGATTCGATGTCACGCACAATAATGGTCACATATGGTGATGAAGCGCGCGCTATTCATTATGCACAGAGTCAAGCTGCAAGTTTTGATGATACTCGCTATGCAACGCATAATCCCTGTACAATGGTATATAAATTAGTACGTTTGCTTCGTGGTGAGGATAAGGAATTTAATAAGAAAATTATGAAGGACCTGATAGAATAATATCGCAAACATAAGATTGTTTTAGAAATTCAATCATCTTATCCTCGTGTTCTTTAGCTAATTTCATTGTCCAATTTTGATAGTTGAAGTCAGCGAGTTTACACATTAAAAACATCTTAATGCTTTGCAGTGATTTGTTGCTGATTTGCTCATGGATTCGAGCAAACTTTATTTGTATATGGTCATTACTTTGTTGTGAATTGAAACTTTGAGAAATCATGGCAAGATTGCCAAATGAATGTACAGCTTCTTCCTCCCATTCTTCATTGTGTGATTCGTCTTGAGGATGCAGATGTTCAATAGAACGATTTCTTCGAAATACATAGTGCTCTACAATCTTCTGTTCTTCTTCATTGAAGAAAGTGCTGCGCTGTTCCCAAAGGTAATAGTCTAAACGCCAAAACCAGTACCTAATGTTACCGGATGCTTTATATGAAAGATCTTTTCTGGCAGGTAATACGCCGTGACGTTCATTATCTTCTTTTTTAAGGAATGCGAGCATCTCTGCACAGGACTGGAGTTCATCTTGCTCTAATTTTCTCAAATAAGGTTTGAGCCAATTGTAGAAAGCCTCCGTTGAAACGTAAAGCATCGATTGGTATTGCTTTAATTTATCATTATCATCCTTTGGACCTTTCAGGATTAAACTGTAATTACCCTGCCCATCCTTGATATCTCTTCTAATCGTATAATAATCAAGCAGTAGCCGGTAATAAAGCATTTTTTCGTAAAATTCCCCTGCAGTGAAATGCGTTTTCAGAGCATCAAACTTCTCTATCAGTTTATCCGGTTGATAATGACTGGCTGGTTGCTCGCCGCCAGTACATACATCAAGCACCAAAAGAAGAAACTCCGGAAATGATATAATACTGTTTTCGCCATCTTCATAGCTATTCTGTTTAAACTCTATTTTTTCAGGTTGGATCACATCTATAGAATACTCCTCCTCGTCATCGAGAGACGTATATCTGCACTTTTCTAAAGCTTCATGAAATCGTTTCTGACGACAAAGACTTATAGCTTCTTCATAAAATTGACGGCAACAAGCCTCGTCTTGGTTTTCTTCCTTCGCAATGATAGGATGATCCATCATGGAGGTCAGATTCCAAATATGCGTCAAGTAATCCTGTTCCTTTTCTCCCCGCATCAGTTGCACTTTGAGAATCTCATGCTGTTCTAGTCCTTTTCCTTGTGCATTCATCGCTTCAAAATATTTATTCAGCGAAGTGGTATCTGCAAGATAGCTTGATGGCAAGTAAGAAAAGAAAAATGTCAATCGTGTGAAAACCTGTTGCACAAACTCAATCCGTTCCTCCTGAGTATTAAAATTGGATTCTAAGAAACCAGTTATAGCGGCGAGTCCCTCTTCCATATTCTTATTGACATACGTTTTAGTCGGATAACCTTTGATCTTGCTCTTTATATATGCCTTATCATCGCTTCTCGCTATGAAATTAAGGCGATTACCATCCATTAAGAAACCGGACCATTTATCATCATATTCCTTAAAAATGATGGCAAAAAGAGTCATGACAGTAAATCGTTGCTGACCGTCAATTAAGTCATAATGATTTTTCATATCAATACAAGTAAGCATACCGAGATAATATGGCTCATCGGCAGGCATCTTTGCAAAATGCTCTTTAAGATCAAAAAGAAGTTTGGTAACCTCTTTCTTTTTCCATGCAAATAAACGTTGGTAAAGCGGAATAGAAAACTTAAACTGACTTGTAGCAATAAGTTCCGGCGTATATTTATTCTCCATATTCATTGTTTCTCTTTTCGATTATTGTTTTATCCGAAAAATCATTCAGCTCACAGAAGACACGTCTTAAACATCTATAGAATCGCTCTTTGATGTCACCTTCTTGCTCCAATCCACTAATCCTGATATAAGGAATGGCCTCGGCAAGAAAAAATGTAGGCGAAGATGCCTGATCTATCATCATTATAATTTCTGATTCTTTTGCGAATTCACGAATCTTATAAAAGATCGCACGCGTGGCACTATATCTATGCTGCGCCATGATTCCGGCAATACAGAACAATGCTTCAGATAAATATTGATGCCCGAATTTTATAAAATAACCGAACATGAGGCTTTCTATAATATCGGCATATTTCCAATGAGATTCCCATTGAAGATGATTCCTTAGTAGCTGTATTTGCCTGGTACGGATAAACTCCTTGTATTTATCTACAAAAATAGAAGTGTATGCAAAGAAATGCGAACCACCTTGGATTTTCTCATAGAAATAGAATTTTTCTCCAAAAGCAGGAATACTGGACATAATACGGGCAGCCGAAAACTCTTCTTTTACCTTGCGTGGCTGAAATTCCTCCACATTATGCTTTCGCATCCATTTTCTTAATCTGAAGAGATGTACTCCCAAAGTATGGGTAAGATAATAATCTCCATTGTTGTCACATTCTAATGAGAGATCATTCCACCGCATAGCAAGATGCTCTGCCTGATCCTCAATGTTTAGATAGCGTAGATGGTGCGCTTTTAGCAAATCATAGTCTGAAAGCGATACACCCTTTGAATTCTGATTTGAGAAGAATGTATATGCCAGATCAAGATTGCTGTCATTAAGAATAAGTACAGAGAAAATCAGGTGATGAGACAGACGTTCCAACATGGCTATGTCTGTATTCCTCTGATTGAGAGTTCTAATCAGTGCTTTGTTATTGGCCACATGGAGACGTGCGTCTTTTGATATGAATTTTTGTTTAAGCAAAGGCATCTGCCCCGTATATCCTAACTCGCGCATAATAAGCGTTAAAGTGACAAGGCGTTGTTGTCCATCAATTATGTTGTAAAGAGTGCAATCATCCACAGTTCTTCTTTGTAAGATGATAGATCCTAAATGATAGTCACTGTTGTGAGGCATTTCAAGTAAATTATCCCAAAGGTCTGTAACATTTTTATCTTCCCAGCAATAGGTTCGCTGATAATCGGGAATAACCAAATTGGAAGAAAATAAATCTTGCAAATTTTTGGTTTCCAAAACGACCTTTTCTTGAGAATTGGTAAGTTCTTTAAACTCTAATTCCCGTGTATATGGGCTGGAAATCTCATTCTTTCTGTGAAGATTGAATTTATCAATACAATCTGTCAGCAACGGATCGAAAAACATTATCAGCTTCTGGAATGCATTCTTTATGTCCTCCCAATTATTGATTGTAATTTCAATACTGCATCGTCCTTTACATTTTCCCCATTGATGCCATGATAAATCTGGATTGGTCTCTGTCTGCTTCTGTAAATAACGTAAAAAACGCATATAGTCGGTTTGAGTATAGCGTCCTTCTATATGAAGTTCAACTAATCCATTCCATTCATTATCTATACGATATTCATAATGAATAGAAGAGTCATTTACTGGAGTTGAGATTTGGATATATCTGTTATACTGCCAGGTTCTTGAAGGAAATACTCCATGGAATTTTTTATCTACCCAACAACCTTTCAGATAATTATATAAGTATTGGTCTATGTTACAATAATTAGCCATATTTATTTAATCGCTTGCTTCACAAGGCTCATTATATATTCTAAATATTTAGTATCCGAGATTTTGAGTTCATAATCTCCATTGCCAAAATGTCCGACAGTTGAAATATCCCTTGTTAATTGCTTACTATCTTCTAAATGTCCTTTAGCTACATTTATAGTAAGCTTTATTCCATTTTTCTGGATTTCGAGTGCACAAATATGGCTGTTGGCCTTTTTGAATGAAATATACCACTTTTGTGGTTTAACTTCAATTTCTGTATTCAAATTAAGAATTGCATTCTTATAACTCTCGTATAATTCTACAACATCGTCAGATTTTCCTTTTAATAAATTTTCCTCCGAATACTCTTTAATTTTCTCTGTCACTTCTTTAAATTCCGGACTATTCTGCATCACTGTTTTAATGCTTGCCGATGCGTGACTTTTGCGAATAGGAGTAATGGATACACTATCATTCTCATAGCGCTTCACTTCCCATAACTCAATGGATAAATCTTTGAAATTGACAGCCTCTCGTTGGTTAGGCGTAAACCCTTGTGATACAAACACGACTTTTGTCTGCGACCAGTCCACATCATTCCGTTTCAAATTCCCTGCTTGTGTTTCATTATATTCCAGAATAAAATCAGCCTGATTTTGCAGCATTAGGCTTAGGTAAGTAAACCCTTGATCTATGACACTGGAGTTTCTTTCCCTCTTATATTCAATGATAACAAAAGCCTTCGATTGAGGATCAAAGGCAAGCGTATCAATACGGCGGTCTTTAATCGTAAATTCGGACTTTATCATTTCAAGTCCCATGATTTCGGACATATTGGTTTCAAACATGCGTTGAATATCTCTTTCCAATTTAAAAGGCTTTTCTTTTATTTCAGAAAAGACGCCTGAAGTATTATATTTGTAAAGTGCCATAATCTTATTTTGAATTGTTTATTGCTGTAAAGGTAACAATTCTTTTGATGTTTCTGTTGATATAAAATATTTTAATCAGTTCAATCATGCTTTGTATTCTTTATTTAATGTCTTGGGTTGAAAAATGGTTGTAGCATATATTTACATATTATTCTATTGTAAATTCATTATCATATTAAGTAGAATAAATCTTCATCACTGTCCCCCCCCCCGAAGGATTATAGAAATAGTCTTATATAAAGTGTATCACTCACTTTATCTCTTATGCACTTTCGCTATGTCGAGATCAAAATTAGTATTGGATATCGTCGAAATCTCTGGTATATATCAAAATGTGCTATATCATTGAGCGAGTTTCTGTCTATACCAGCTAGCTTCCTCCCATTTCTTATGATTTAATAAAATCAATGAAGTTTTTAAAAGAAGATATATGGCTTGTTTCTGTACTTCGGTTAATAAGCTCATTCAGGAAAGTTTCTTCTCCTACTATTTCTGGTTTCTGTTTTGTATATACAATATTTCTTTCATTAAATATTTCTCTCAAATATGAATGGTGAAATTGTGCTCTTGTATTTTCTTGAAAACATGGCATTAGTTCAGGATCTTTTTCTCTTACATCATAAAAGTTTATATATTGGTTTAGAGTTTGACTCTGCGGATACCTTTTAAATATTTTTCTATTTCCTAAGAACCAAGTTTCAAAACAAGGATGTTGGATAATGATAACTAGTTCCGTTCTTTTTAATTTGATGTGTTTTTGAGTAATATATTTCAATATTTCTTCTTTTCTTGTTTGAAGCGATACTTCTTCAGAATCTAAGCAAAGAATAAGATAATCGAACTTATCTATTTCATTTACCTCATCAATAGCATGCTCTAAATGGTTAAGTAAAGAAGGATATCCTTCGCCGCTTATTAAATAGTAGTTATTATTTTCAACATCCAATACATGATCAACTTTTGCTAATTCGGGTCTTAAAATAGATAGCCACATTGGATATACTTTGCGTTCTGTTCTTTTGCCCTCTACAAGAAAATATAAATTCATTGTTTTGTTTTTTGCTTACTCTATGCCATTATTAAAATCATCCAGTTGTAGCAGTTGCATGAAATAATCATGCCTTGATTCTCCTATCCTATAGTCAGCAGCATCTTTAATAGTCACTTTTCCAGCTTTTCTTGTTACTATTTTCCAGTTTTGATAAGGGATATTATTGATTATATAAGGATGATGACTTGTTAATACAAACTGTATATTTCGGTTTGAATTAAGAATATCATTTGTTAGTTCATCAATGCAGTTTACTCCTAAACTATTCTCAAATTCATCCATTAGTAATAAACTACCTTCAGGGCAAAGATATAATTCACAAATTTGTATTAAGCTTCGGAGCATACCGGATGATATATCATCTTGTGATATCCAGTTATCAACATCCCTTTCTTTTATTTGAAGGATATAGTCATTTTTAGTTTTATCTGTGGAATGGTGGTCTTTCGTCATTCTTATGTCTTCTATTTGTGGGAAGATATCAATATACCTTTTTTTTATAGCTTCAAATAGACTTTTATCTTTTTGTTGAGAAACTATTAATAGTTTTAGTCCAAGAATAAGGTCCTGATCTATTATATTTCTCTGATATTTATCACTGTATAAACGCATAATCTTTCTTAATAACCGGTCTTCTATGAAGAAAGAAAGATTCCGCATAGTGCTTTCAATCAATTTAATTTTTAGAAGTCCCGCATACACTGTTGCTATTGATGGTTCTTCCCTAAGCAAAAAAATAACACTTTGATGAGCTGCTAATTTAACAGTTTCCTTACCTTGGAAAAGGATTTTATTGTTTTCTCTTTTAATAATTGTTTTTTTATTCTCAATAAGTTCTTCCCATAGGACAGTCGATTTTTCAATGCTTTCACTAATCCAATCTAATGGAGTATCTGTCTTTTTTTGAAATTCACCTTTCCAATTATAAACTTTTCCATCCAAAGACTCAAATGTAATATCCCATTTCTTTCCATTTTGTGATAGACCATTTGCTATTTTGTTTAAATTATTAATAGCATGTAGAATTTGAGTTTTTCCTACTCCAGAAGCACCAACAAGCAATGTGAGTTTTAAGAATTCTAAATTGTTGAATCCCCAATTTCTAACTTTGTCAAAATAGCTAAAAGTTATAATTTTCATAATTTATTTTTTATACTACAAAGGTAGAAATAAAAAGTGGAAAAGAGAAATATGGAGCGATAGAATTGATTGATAGTAGGAGAGGGAATTTTTAGGGAAAGAAATAATAAAAAACGGTCCATTTTATGTGACACCTATAATATAATCACATGTTTTTCTCCTCCTTCACCATCTTTCTCCACCTCTGAAACGCCCTCATCAAACTTTCTTCTTCCACTAACTCTACCATATTATAATGTGCGACAAAAGTTTCCATTGATTTTTTGAACATGATGCCGTGGCAGTATTTATTTTCCAGGAGAAATTCATAAAGTTCGGCCTTCATTTCTACTTCCATTGCTTTTTCAATGATAAGCGCACTGTCATGACCTATATAATTATATACATTTGGATTTTTGCCGTTTCTAGGGTGGGGGAGAATGAAGGTGATATTTCCGGTTTCGTGCCATGAGGCATTGGGAGGGTGTGGGATGGAAAGTTGGTGGAGGAAGTGGTAGATAGGCTGGGTGTCGAGAAGATGGATGGCGGAAAGCGAGGAAGAAAAGCGGTCTGGAGGTACATCGAGGTGATTTTTATAACGCACGTACATGTAAGCCGCTAGATAGGGCTTAATTTGGAAAGTAACTGTAACCATTGTTTTTTAGATTTTATTTGTAAAATATTTATCAGAGGAGTACTGCTTTTAGTATTGGCATTTGCATTATTGTGTTGAGAAATTTCTTATAAAAGGAAGGTACGATAGACTGCTTGTGCAATGATTTGGTTTTCAGATGGTTACATAAGTGTTTTTTGGTTTAAAACCAACGGGTCGTTCCTTTTAAAGGAACGACCCGTTGCACACCGAGGAACACCCCCTTGGTTTTAAAGCAACGAGGCGCTCCTTAAAATCAAGAGATAAAACTATAGTAAATATCTCAAAAAATTGAAATCATGAAATAATCTAATCTTTTTCAATGTAAAGAAATTATATCGCTATGTATTTGAGTGTTTTTATCTGTATTAAAGAAACATACCGAGTGTCATATATGAAGAATTTTCAGATAATAGCTATTTAACATAGTTTAAATGAGACTCTTTTATAATTCTGATTTTATTTTATGTTTAAGGTAAATTTGAAATTTAATTATAATGTTGATGAAAGGTTTGATAGGAGGTTAATTGAGGTAAAATGGCTAGAGATTGCTTCATTAAAAGAAAAATCACCAAGTTCTATCAGAACTTGGTGATTTTTCGTACTCTATTTATATTAAAATAAATATATAGTTATTAAAATAAAAATTATCAATCTTTTTCAGATTCTATTTATTAACAATTCCTTTTTGGTATTATATAATGGAACAAAAGTATATATTCTTTTTGCAAAAAACAACGAAAAGACATATTTTTTTTGTGAAATCGTTATATGGATTGATCGAAAAAGTAAAATCAAGCAACATTTCCTCCCTAGATGACATATTTGATGCAAAAACACAACAAAAGCAATGAATCGTAATTAAGTTCTGATAGAACTTATCGAAGTGTGAAAAGTGAGTTTAATTGTTTTAGGGCTATTTAATAATTTAAAAAGAGATTTATGAAGAAAAAATTAGCGCTGCTATTTGGGTACCTTTTTATAGGTATCGGGCTGATAACAGCTCAAACGCAGAAAGTCACGGGAACGGTGATTTCCGATGATGACAAACAACCTGTTGTAGGGGCTTCAATTGTCGTAAAGGGCACTAACTTAGGTACAATAACAGACATAGACGGGCATTTCACACTATTGAATGTGCCAAATTCAGCAAAAATATTGCAAATCTCATATATAGGTATGAAAACGGAGTCGGTTCCTGTTCAGCCGACTGTTAGAGTTATTTTAAAATCTGATACACAATTGATGGATGAAGTTGTTGTAGTTGGCTACGGTTCTGCCAAGAAGCTAGGTTCGGTAGTCGGCTCGGTGACAACAGTAAATAACAGTAAGATAGCCAACAGACCTGTGGCTAATGCCGGAGATGCATTACAAGGTCAAGTTGCCGGTTTACAGGTGTTTACTCCCAGTGGAGAACCAAGTGGAAGTGTTGTAATGCGATTGCGTGGAGTTAGTTCGATCAATTCAAATACAGAACCTCTTTTTATTCTCGACGGTTCACCTATTTCTTCCGGAGCATTTACAGCATTGAATCCAAACGACATCGAAAGCATGACGGTATTGAAAGATGCTTCCTCAACAGCTATATATGGCTCCCGTGCTGCTAACGGAGTCGTGATAATGACTAGTAAGAAAGGAAAAATGGGACAGAAAGCCCGTGTTAGCATCAATGCACAATATGGCTGGTCGAAAATGACAGGAGATAATATAGAGATGATGAACACTGAACAATGGCTTAACCTGCAGGAAATGCTAGATCCGGGAAAAGCATACGACACTACATTTCAAAAACGGAAGAAGTTCTATATAGATAATGGTATATCTACCGACTGGGCGGATGTATTCTTTGGAGATGCTGCTCCCACCCAACAGTACGATGTAAATGTGGTTGGTGGTTCCGAAGGTATCAACTACTATATCTCATTTGGACACTATGACACGGAGGGAATTATGGACGACTCCTCATTGCGTCGCGAGACTTTACGCAGTAATGTAGAAGTAAAGGTGACCGACTGGCTGAAAACCGGGATTAATGTGAACCTTTCCTATCAGAAATATAATACGACAACCTTTGGAACGGAAGCCAACAGCGTTTATAACAAAGCGTATGCCGCACGTATTTATCGTCCCGACCAGACGATGAACGAGATATTGACCGACGAAGAAGGTAATTTCACTGGTTATGGCAAACGTCTGGATTATTTAAACGATATGGGATATTATAGTCCGTATTACCTGGCAGAACTTCAACCCAACAACCGGAGTACGGTGCGTATCAATGGTAATACCTTCTTTAATATAAATCCGATAAAAGGCTTGAACATTCGTACCTCACAGGCAGTCGATGCTTTTGATTATCGTAACTCACATAAGGCCTATCCGGAAGGGCCGTTTGAAGGGGCAGGAGTGGCATCCGAGTCGTTTGAACGTTATTATTCCTTCACGTTCACCAATACAGCGGAATATAAGTTCAGCCTGTCTGGTAAACATCATTTTACTGTATTGGCTGGGCAGGAGTCCATTATCACAAAGAATGAGAATTTCTCGGCAACTTCTAAAAAAATGGTAGACACACGAATGATGCTAATGGCAGCAGGGGCAGAGTCAGAAGTGCCGTTACATACCATGTATGACAAGGTTTTCAATTCTTATTTCGGTACAATCAGCTACAGTTTCGCTGACCGCTACTACATCGATCTGGCAGCACGACGAGACGGTTCTTCGTTGTTTGCTAAAAATAACCAGTGGGCAAACTTTTATTCGTTGGGAGCCATGTGGGATATGAGAAAAGAAAATTTCCTGCAGGACGTTTCATGGTTGAACAGTCTGCAGTTAAAGGTGAGCTATGGAACAACAGGTAATTCCGGTATCAGTGCCTATAATGCGTTGGCATTGGTCGGCTCCGGTTTGCTGTATAACGGGCAATCGGGAATTGCTCCTTCTACCGTCGGCAATGATAATCTGACATGGGAAAGCATGAAGACATTGAATGTAGGAATCAGTACCAAAGTCTTTGACCGATTTTCAGTAGAATTGGAGTTTTATAACCGTCAGACGGACGATATGCTGATGGGTTATCCGCTGTCGTATACTACCGGACATGGCAGTAGCGTAGAAAATGTAGCAAGTATGCGCAACCGCGGTTTTGATATTACATTGGGAGTGGATATTTTAAAAATGAGAGACTTCTCATGGAGTGTTTCCGGAAATCTGAATTATAATAAGAATGAAATAACCAAACTGTTTAACGGACTGGATGAATATACCTTACCTGATACCGGTTTGAAAATGAAAGTTGGCAAACCTTGGGGAGAATACTACTATGTAAGATGGGCAGGGGTTGATCCGCGTGACGGATATAATACGTGGTATGATAAAAATGGAAATCTGACGAAAAGTTATTCGGAAGAAGATGCCGTTTTTGTAGGCAAGCAACGCTATGCTCCATGGTCCGGTGGTTTTGGTACCCAGTTCGGATGGAAAGGAATTTCCGTCAGTGCCGATTTCTCCTTTATGCTCGGCCAGTATATGTTGAATAATGAACGCTTTTTCACAGAGAACCCCACTTTCGCAGGCTCGGACAATCAGACGGTAGAAATGCTTACCATGTGGCAAAAACCGGGAGATGTAACCCGAATTTCTACTCCCAACTCTCCAATGCAGTTTGATACGCATTTGCTGGAGAATGCTTCATTCATGCGTATGAAAAACCTGACTGTCGGGTATACTTTCCCTGCCAAACTGATTCAGAAAACAGGGGTAATCAGTAATGCCAGAGTCTATTTTGTGGGACGTAACTTACTCACGGTAACTAAATATAAAGGATATGACCCGGAAGTGGACAGTAATATCCAGCTGGGTAACTATCCCAATACCAAGCAATATTCTTTCGGGGTCGAACTAACTTTCTAACAATATAAAGAATGGTGAATATGAAGAAAATATCTATGATAGTATTGACTGTACTGACATTTGGAATGACTTCCTGTGATATGGATAAAATGCCTTACGATGCTATTCCGGCAGAGGAAGCATTAACGACCATAGTCGGTTTTGAAGAAGCGCGTGCCGGTATCTATTCCGTATATTTAGGACTGACGGGAGGAAGCTATGTACTGGCTCCGGAAGTTCAGGCGGATGCCTTTAATGCAGTAGCGGATTTTTCTAATAAATATGGTGAGCTGCACCGTTGGACTTTCGAGAGCACCAACTCTACCGTAGAAACAATCTGGGCAAATTGCTATGCTGCTATCGGACGCGCCAACTTCTTTATTGACGGGGTAGGCAAGATCGATGAAAATCCGGAGATAGAGTTGACGGAAATCCAAAAACAGCAGATTAATGTATATGAGGGGGAAGCTTATTTTACAAGAGCATACTGCTACTTTTATCTGGCTACCTTATTTTGCCGCGATTATGATGTAGCTACCGCAGCAAACACTCCGGGACTGCCTCTTCAGGTGAAATATGAACCCAAGCTTGCTGCTACCCAGTATCCGGGACGATCCTCACTGGAAGATACCTATAAACAGATATTGGAGGACCTTGAAGAAGCCGAGGTGCGTATAGAAACAGCAAAAAATGGTATTGCTGATTATGACAGATATATCAATGGCGCATACGTGACGGTCAATACTGCTCCCAAGAACTGTGGAAATTATATCACAGTAGATGTAGTGACTGCCCTGAAAGCGCGTGTTGCTCTGCAAATGGATGACTATGAAAATGCTGCCAAATATGCAGGTGACCTGATTAATTCGAACAAATATCCATTATCGAACACAGCAACAGATTTTGAAAGCGTATGGAAGAATGATAAGGGAACGGAAACTATCTGGCAGATTGCGATGACTAGTGCCGACGATGCCGGCGTACCCTTGGGAACTGTTTTTATCGGTTATCCGACTACTAAGAAAGATTATATTCCAACACAAACATTGATTGACTTATACAATGAGAAAGATGTCCGGCTGACTACTTATTTCGGAAAGTATCACTTAACCGTATCGTCCGGTAATGCAGCAGATATCTATTTCTTTAATAAATATCCGGGTAATGAATATTACAATGCATTAGGGAATGAAACACGCTATTTGAATCAGCCGAAACCATTCCGTATTGCAGAAATGTATCTGGTTGCCACGGAGGCTAATGCCAGAATCGGGAGTGCAACTTCTGTGGAAAAAGGCAACAATGCCTTGAATGCATTAAAGAAAGCGCGAATTGAAGGATTCACCAATGCAACCTACGATAAGGAAGCTTTGCTAAATGAGGTTATGAATGAACGGGAGCGGGAACTTGTAGGTGAAGGCTACCGCCTGATGGACCTGAAACGCTGGGGAAAAGGTGTGAAACGCGGAAAACCGCAAAGTAAAGGATTAGTGCTTTTTCCGGGACAGGCAAGTACTGACGGACTGGATAAGCCCGTTGATGACCAGCGAATGCTTTGGCCTATTCCAAAAACGGAAATGGATGCCAACCCTCAATTGGCAGGTCAGCAGAATCCGGGATATTAATAAATGAATAATGTAAATCATCAAACACTTGAGTAAAATGAACTATCTGAAAATATACACCCTTCTTCTGTGTGCCGTCCTGATCACCGCCTGTTCGGACGATGAGGAACAGTTTAATTCCGGAGCGGCTACGGTAAACTTACAGGAGACAGTAATGACGGTGAAGGAGTCTGCCGGTTTATGCACTGTGCCCGTTGTAGTGACAGGCGAACATACCGGAACTATCCGCGTGACATTCGAATTAATTGATCATACAGCAAAGGAGGACGAAAACTATATTGTTACAACAAAAACATTGCTTATCCCTGCCGGACAAGAAACTATAAATTTTGAATTTAAAACCGTTGATGACAAGCTTGTCAATGACGACCGTTCTTTTGATATTGAAATAGCCGATGTGAAAGGAGCCTCTATCGGTGAGAATAAGCGGTTGGCAGTGACTATCAAAGACAATGATTCCAGTTTATATGAGACGCTTTCGGGAACCTGGGTGTTTACCGGAACGGCTTCTACTAACCAAGTTACTAATGCGCCGGTGGGATTTTCCGTGAAGGTAAATACAGCGGAAGAAGGTACGGAAGCATATGGGCACTATCTGGTTTGTTCGAATAAAAACGGATTTGATCCGGATAACGATATTGAGTGGGAATTCAGCTGGCGGTTACATTATGAATATGATTCGGCAACACAGAAAACTTACATATCCCTTGTGCCGGATGAAGATGTCGCTTCTTATGGCCCGTACACCATTCGATTCAGGAGACTGGCTTTGGACGGAAGTACTTCCGACGTGTATCGGGGAGAGTATGATGCTGAAACTAGCACAATCACATTTGAGAATGCCAATCTGATTGGTGATATGTATAAGGACGGTCTGATACAAATGCAAAAATTCAGACTATTTGGTTGTAAGATGGAATACATCAGATAAGAATCAAATTATTAACATAACAAATATATAAGAATTTATGAGAGCATTAATTGTCTGCATTACCCTGTTGTTTGCTTTTCTAACCTGTGCCATGGCACAGATTCCATCAGTCAAGGTCGAAGATACTAAAGGAGCACAAGTTAACACCGCCTCCCTGGTTAATCACAAGACACCTATGATTATTTCTTTTTGGGCAACAACCTGCAAACCCTGTATTCGTGAGTTGGATGCTATTAATGAACAATTGCCCGATTGGCTGGAAGAAGCCAAATTCCGTGTGGTAGCTGTTTCTACAGATGACAGCCGTTCTACGGCTAAAGCACGTGCATTGGCGGAAGGACACGGATGGGATGATTTTATCATGCTGTATGATAAAAATCAGGAATTTATGCGGGCTATGAATGTGAGCCTGACTCCACAGGTATACGTGGTGGATGCGGATGGAAAGATCGTTTATTCACACACCGGGTATGCTCCGGGTAGTGAACTGGAACTACTGAAAGCGATAAAGAAACTGCAGAAATAGAGAACTATTATTATTCATAGATAAACGCAATGACATGACTAGAATAAGAATTCAGGTGTTGGCTTTATTAGCGTTGGCATCAACTCTGGCCCATGCGCAGGATGATAACAAGAAAGGTTATCTGACAGGGAGCTTTGAAACAAATACGATTTATTACCGGGATGACAGCAAGACGGAAGCAGAGTCACCGGAAGATCATTTCGGCTCGAACAATTATCTGAAGTTGGATTACTATCAGGGGAAGTTTGCCGTAGGTGTGCAATTGGAAGCCTATGAGCCTGTACTGGTAGGGTATCCCGCAGAGCTGGAGAAAGCAAAACTGACCAACTATTATGTATCTTGGGCAGATAAGGACTTCTCCGTAACAGCGGGTACATTTTATGAGCAGTTCGGGAGTGGGCTGTTATTCCGTAGCTGGGAGGACCGTATGCTCGGATTGAATAATGCGGTAATGGGAGCACGTTTTACCTACAATTATAAGAATATTGTAGGTGTGAAAGCTATTTGGGGAACTCCACGATTCGGCATGGATTTTTCTGATACGCAGGTGCGTGGTGTAGATGTAAGTTTCTCCCTATCTGACTTGCTTCGTTGGCAAAACTCTTCTTTGAGTATCGAAGGAGGAGCATTAAACCGATATGAGAAAATAAATATCGACCTGAAAGAAGAGGGAGGAAAACCTTATTCGAATGGTTTCTCGGGACGGGTAAATTTTGAACGTTCCGGATTTACAGCGAAGGGTGAGTATGTAGACGGAGGGAATAAATATTATAATTTCATTCATGATGACAAGCTTTATGCAAAGAAGCGTGCCAATGCACAATTGCTGGAACTGGGATATAGCGGCAACGGATTAGGGATAAACCTGACCGGACGTCGTTTGGAATGGATGAGCAGTGAAATTATTGCCGGTAATGGCTCGACTTCGAATCTGTTGAATTATGTTCCGGCTATGAGTACGCAATATACCTATATGTTGACCAATTTACACCCTCACACTCCACAAATAGGAGATGTGACAAAAGCAATCAGCGGGGAGATGGGCGGACAACTGGATGTTTTTTATCATTTCAAAAGAGGAACGGTTATCGGAGGCAAACGCGGTTTGAAATTACATGCTAACTTTTCTACCTATTATGCTTTAGAAAAAGAAGGTACAGCACAGATGGGCAACTTGTCATTCCGTGATTTTAGTATTGATGTGGAAAAACAATGGACGAAGTCATTCAAAATGAATTTGCTTTACTCCATGCAAGAATATAGTCCTTCGTACGGAGCGAGTAAGACGACCAACCTGTCGAATATTTTTGTGGCAGACTTACAATATAAGTTTACCCCTTCTTTCTCAACCCGTATGGAGTTACAATATCTTACTACACAGGAAGATAAGAAAGATTGGATGGCCGCTTTGCTGGAAATAAACTTTGCTCCTGCATGGAGTATTTATGGAAGTGACATGTATAATCACGGTAAAGATAAAATCCATTATTACAATGTGGGAGCCAGTTATGCCAAATCCCGTACACGTGTCGCTTTAAGTTATGGGCGTAACAAGGAAGGGTATGTCTGTTCAGGTGGAGTTTGCCGGACGATTCCTAAATATACAGGTGCTAACCTGACGATAACTACTTCTTTTTGAGTGCAGCGAATCATTTATTAATTAGAATATAGAATATGAGAAAATTTACAATGTTTTTTATGTCAAGCCTGATATGCCTATGCGGATGTTTTATGGCATGTAGTGGCAACTCTGACGACAATGAAGTGCCGGATAACGGTGAAGTGACGGGACCTATTACTCTGACTGTGGATAAAGCCAAGATTGAAGCCAATGGAACAGATATGGCGACTTTTACGGTGACGGATGCTAATGGGAAAGTACTGACAACTTCCGAATATATTAAAAACGTATATTTTGAAGATCTTACTACCGGTGATTATCTGGAAAGACGTACCTGTACATTCTCGGCAGTAGAAAACGGGACTCATAAGTTTAAGGCGTATTATTTGGACTGGGAGTCGGATGAAGTTTCCGTAACTGTACAGAATCGTAAGAATTATGAGCTTTTTTACCGCAAGGTGGGTGTTTTTAAGATGACCGGAACTTGGTGTACTTATTGTCCGGCTATGACTTCATCATTGAAGAAAGTGGAAGAAAAGATACCGGGACGTATGGTGAAAATGGCTTTTCACTCTTCCAGCAGTTCTGACACCGACCCGTTCCACCTGTCACAAACAAGCACAATTATGAGCCGTTTCGGAGCATCCGGTTTTCCTACTTGCATCTATGATTTGAAGGTGATGTCGATAGATAGAAATGTTAGTGTAATCAAACAGACCTTACAAGATCAGATTAGAAAATATCCGGCTACATGCGGAATCAAGGTGAATACATCTTATAATACTTCTATTGGTGAGATAACGGTAAATGCAGCATTGAAGTCAAGCCAGGGAGGAGAATATGATCTGGTGTATGTCTTGGTTACTGATGGTTTGACCGCATCCGGAGGAAATGAATCCTCGTATGACTATACAGTCAGAGCTATCTCCAATAATTACCTGTCAATGTCGACAGACGGACGATTCACTGTAAATGCAAACGAAGAGCATACTGCCGCAACTTTCACTATTTCTAATGCCAAGAACCTGAATCCTGCAACATCGCGGATAGTGGTTTATGCATTGCGGAAAGTTGATGATGCATATATGGTGGATAATATAACCGAATGTTCTATCAATGGTAGTATAGACTATCTTTATAATGATTAGATCCTATGAATAAATTATACTCGACAATTCTACCAATTGTAATGATCCTTTGTTTATCAATGCTGTCATCCTGTTCCGGCAGTTCGGACGAAACGGAGAACGGAGGGACGGATGACGGCATTCTGCGTATTACGGCCGATAAAACGGCTATACAGGCAGATGGGGTGGAGAAGGTGACTTTTACAGTTAAGTTGGGCACAAAAGATGTAAGTAACGAGAGCACCATGAACCTGATTTTAGTAAAGGAATCGGGAGAGGAAAATATGGATTACAGTGTTCGTGCTTTCAGTACTTCAGTGCCGGGCACATACGTTTTTAAGGCCCGTTATTATGAAGGAAAGTCAATAGTCAGTGAAAATGAAGTTACCGTTCAGGCTACTTCCGTATCAGGAGGAGTCAACTATTATCATAAATTGCTGGGGATGCAGTTTACCTCTGTCGGGTGTCAGGCCTGTCCGGCACTTACTACTACATTGAAAGCCATTCAGACTGAACAACCGGGACGATTAGCGGTGGCTTCTTTCCACATGGACTTCGGTGGGGTGACCGATCCTATGAGTACGGCAGCTACTAACAACTACCGGACTAATATTCTCGGTAATTTCTCGGGACTGCCCCGTTTCTTTTATAATATGCGAAAAGGTACGAAAGAAATGATCAGTATTAAGAGCCAGATTGAAAAAGAACTTCAAAATGAGTTGAGTAACTATCCCGCCTCTTGCGGTGTGGCCATTGAATCAGTGCATAATGCTGCTGACCGTACAGTAATGGTTACTGCCAAAATAATTTCTAACGTGACAAATACCTATCGTTGCCTTATCTATCTGGTAGAGGATGGAATTAAATATACCCAAATGAATGGAGGGAATGATTATACGCATAACAATGTGGTTCGTGCGGTGGTATCTACGTCATTGAACGGTGACCGTTTCAATGGGGAGGTAAAGGCAGGAACAGAAGCTACCATGCAACGGTCTTGCCAATTGGAACCGGGATGGAATGTGGATAATATGCGTGTTATTGTGTCGATGCTGACAACGCTGGATGGGGGAAAAACTTATACATGTAACAATGTAAATGAGTGTAAGCTTGGAGAATCGGTAGATTACCTGTATAACGAATAAAAAAGAACTATGTATATAAATGTTTATAAAATACTATTGTTGGTCTGCATGTGCGGCATAGGTATATTCTGGATTTCCTGTTCAGGTAATTCTGATGATTCGGAAGAGACGGAAGTGCTTTTGAATGTCAGTAAGAATACGCTGATTGCTGATGGAAAGGATGTTATAACCTTTACGGTAACACATGCCGGAGTAGACATCACTGCTGATGCAGTCATCCGTTCCGTAATGGACGGGCAAATTTTGGATGGAAGCACATTTTCTACTTCCAAAGTCGGGATGTATGCTTTTGAGGCATCTTACGGCAAGTATGTATCCAAATTGATAACGGTGATTGCGCGTGAAGCACCTGGCACGCCCTCCAAGTTTGTAAGGCGCATTTGTGCAATGGAATTTACCGGGACGTGGTGTGCTATGTGCCCGGCTGGAATGACTCGTTTGAATTATCTGATAAGTTCTAGCTATGAAGGTATTGTTTATATGATGGCTTTTCACGTCAATGGTTCACCTGCTGATCCGATGGTTATCGATCAGTCTTCTATCCTGTCCAATAAATTTGGTTTATCTGCTTACCCCTCGTGTGTCGTTGATATGCGTGGAAAAATGGGATTGTCTGAAAACTATGATGTCATGAGGTCTGTGTTCAATGAATCACTGGATAACTACCCTGCCTATTGTGGAGTGGGTATCCAGTCGCAATATGATGGACAAGCAACCGTTACAGTGAAAGTTAAATCGGAAAAGGATGCTGAATATCGTTTGATCTTATATGCAGTAGAAGATGGGTTGAAATATCAACAGAATGACGGAGGGATCTATCGTGATTACACACATAACCATGTAGTACGTAAATTACTGTCTGCTAGTGTCGATGGCGATAAGTTGGGGCAGATAGCAGCAGGTATGGAAAAAAGAATAGAGTATACTGTAATTATGGACGAAGGATGGAAAGCGGAGAATATTTCTTTTTATGCACTGGTTACTGATAAAAACGGCTATGTAAATAACCTGGCAGTTTGTAAGGCAATCAATGGCGATACCGATTATGAATATGTAAATGATTAGTCACATTTATCACTTTTAATTATGAAGAAAAAATTATTTAGTTTATTACTCATGTTGGGATTTATTTTAGTTGTAAGTCCCATGGTCTTTTCGTGTTCGGATAGTGACGAACCGGGCGTAGAACCTGATGTACCGGTAAATCCGGACCCATCGCTTCCTCCCAACCCTACACCTATAAAATGGGGTGAAAATGAAGTGGATGGCGGTGAGCGTGGAGTAGGTATTAAAGTTACTAGTAATACCGAACATAATTTTGTATTTGAGTGTACTCCGGGATCTAAAGTCCAGTCTTACCGGTTGGACGTATATCCTTTATGCCGTATGTATAATTATTTGTTTGAAAGTGTAGGCAAAGGGGTACAAGCAACAGAGGAAGAAGTGGAAGACCTGATAATAGAAGCTCTCTACAATTCTGAAGGAGCGGGGGCATATACATTTAGCCGGTCGACTTTAGGAGATAGTTATCCGAATGCGGAATTCGATTGGGCTAACTCAAAATATTCCCAGTCGGAAATTGTGCCCGGTGCAGAATATTTGATTATTACTATTGGCTGTAATGATGAAGGTGGACAGAATCCGGCAGATATGAAAATATGTCATCTGAAGACACCGGTTCAGAGTGTGGTAGGCAGTCCTCGTGTGGATATTGATGTAACTACAGGTTATCGTGCAGTTGGTATTCAATATCGTCCTAATGAGGATTGTAAATACTTCTATCAGTTTTGTGGAGATGCGGAGCCTATTGATGCATTTATAAATACGTATGGTAAACCATTGTATATAGATTTTATGAGACATTGGATTAAGGCCGCAGAAGAGGCACAGGTTCCTCAAGAGGAATTGTATTATACGGTAAACTTTGGGTATACGGCTGATCCTAAGAGAATGGTAACTGCTACCAGTATCGGGTTGGATGAGAATAAGACTCCGGGTGAATATGTTCGTCAGGATTTTCATCTGAAGGAAATAGATCAGAATGCAGAAAAGCCGGAATGTAGCTTGGCTGTTAGTAGAGCCGGTGCATCCATGGTTGATATGAATGTGGAAATGAAAAAGAATTGTGTTGCTATGTTCTACCGTATATTCAGTGCCTCGGATTGGGCTCCTTATGAAAATGGGGATGAAGCAACCATGACTGCTTTAGCACAAGCTCTAGATCAAGAAGGATGGGGTGTGAAAAACACAAATTTTGCACAGGAAGGTTCATTTAAAGGCACACAATTCCAATATGATTTGGCTCCTAATACTTCTTATGTAGTGGCTTACGTTGGTCGCAATAAATATGGTCAGCTATCTGAAGTGAAGCATGCTTCTTTTTCTACTATAGCACGCATTACGGATACTCCGGATGCATCTGAAGCTGATATTAATATAACGATCAGCGATCCGGGACGTACAAGCTTGAAATTGAATTATTCTTATAACCAGAACACTGCAGTATTCTACCATCAGTATATCATGACACCGGATTTGCTGGAAGATGGTAATAAAGCGGAGTTGATAAAATATCTGTTATCTGCAGATTCAAATGTATGGCCTGCCGAAGCGACAGGAGGAGTGGAGAGCTTCACTTGGACAGGGCTGAATCCGGCTACCGAATATACGTTTGCATATCTGGCAGAAGATTGGAACGGTGTATTGACAGATGTAAAGATTGTGAAAGCTAATACAGAGGCAATTATAGCAGGTCCGAATCCAACAATGGAACTGGATGGGTATATGAGTGAAATCGGTAATTTCACTGTACATTTCTCTATTGTAAAGGATGTGGCCAAGGTTTATCATACAATTCTTGAGGACAAATATTCTGCCAGTGGTGACTATACTTATCAAGAGTGTATGGACGTATGGAAAGAATATTGTTTGGATTATGGTTTGACAACAGTGAACTCCACTACTCAATCATACGACAAGACAAGTGAAGCCAAACGTTTAGTCGCTTTATGTGTGCCTATCGGTGCAGATAGTGATGGTAATGAAGTGATCGGTGACCTTTATACTGTATTCTATGATAAGGACAAAGGCATAATAACAGATCCTTCCGTATTGTTCCCGGATGCTCCGAAATCAGCAAAGGGGATGATAGGAACGGCAAAACCACAGGTTATCAAGAAAGATAAACGGATTCCTGCCAATATGATCATTAAGGAAGAAGTGAAAAAGAATACTCCGGGGGCGATGATGAGTGGAAGTACTATTTATCTTGATCTGAAAAAACTGGGTAAACATCCTCATGCTAAATAGAGGTTGCTAAAATAAATTATTCCGCACGATGGTGTGAAAGTCTGTCGTGCGGCTTTTCTCTAATCATCAAAAAAATATGGATATGAGAAGAATTCAATTTTTTATGGAGTGCAGGAAAAAGATGTTTTTCCTGATGGCTGTATGTATAGTAATGTTTTCGTCATGTTATAACGACGATGATCTAAAAAACTCTATTTCCGGTCTGGAAGATCGCATGGATAAATTAGAAGCTTCCTTGCAAAATGTACAAAGCGATATTTCTACGTTGAAGACACTGACTGATGCTCTCTCACAAAATAAATCAATAGCTTCTGTATTGGAGAATGAAGATGGTAGTTATACTATTAAATTTTCGGATAAGACAGAGATTACCATTCGGAATGGGGGAAATGGGGAAGATGTTCCACAAATAACCGTGATAAAAGATGAAGATGGCATTTATTACTGGGGAATGACCGGTACGGATGGTAAGAAAACGTTTTTAAAAGATGATGAAGGCAATAAAATGCCTGTGACGGGTACTGCTCCCAAGATTCGTATCAATACAAAAACGAAGGAGTGGGAGATTTCTTCTGATGGTGGAAAGACTTGGGAATCTACTGGTGTGTATGCCTCCGGTGAATCTACGGGAGATACTTCTCTTTTTAGTGGAGTAAGTGAGGACGATGATTATGCTTATTTCACACTGAAGGATGGTACGGTATTGAAAGTCTTGAAATCTAAAGATTTGAAATGCGAGATGTTGTCAGGAAAGCAATATTTTGCGAACGGTGAAGAGAAACTGATACCGGTTGAGATGAGTGGTATTTCAAAATATACTGTAACGAAACCCGACGGTTGGAAAACTTCGTTAACAGGAAAAGGACTGACCATTATTGCTCCTGTGAAAGAGAATCAGTATGCAGAGAGTGGTGGTAAGGTTGCTATAGTAGCTGTTGCATCTAACGGAAAGAGTATTATTTCGGAAATTCCGGTAGTGATAGGGGAGGCTCCTGTGAATATATCAGTTGAGGGACAGATGGTTTCCACCACTTTGGCAAGTGGAATAGAAGTGTATTATCTGGGAGTGTTGGAAATCAGTGAATATAGTGCAGAATCTGTAGCTGAACTGGTAAACGGATATTCTGCCCGTATGTATATGAAAACAAAAGCTCTTGATAAAGTTGCGTTGGCAGAATTACTGGGCAAGGATCCTGAAGCCGGAATGACATATATGATCTGGGCAGTGCCATCACCGGAAATGGATGAAGCGTGTTTGCCTGATGATGTGATTGCAACTGTGATAAAGACTGCTGCGACTGTAGAATTGAAGGTATCGGATATAACATTTGAAGGTGCAACGGTTTCTGCGACTAGAAAAGGCTGTGAGTCTTATTATACCGGGATTACAAATAAAGCCAACTATTCACCCGATATGGTAATAGAAGATCTTGCTTTTGGTGGCGGAATCAAACAGTCTTCTGATTATAATGGACCATTAGAAGGTAAGGTGTTGGATTTTTTGCCAAGAGTTATACCGGGAACAACTTATGTACTTTGGGCTATTCCTTATAAGATAGAAAAGGGATATACAACAGAAGAGCTGGCAGCAGTGGAGATTTCAATTCCTGCACTGACGTATGGTGGAACTGCTACAGTGAATATAGGGACAATAAAATCTACGGTAACTAGTGTTAACGCCCCCATCACTCCGGGGACAAACTGTTACAAATTTTATTACTCTTATATGACAGAACAGGCTATAACCCGCTATGCTACAGAAAAAGAGATTATTTCGTATCTTATCGAGAACGGAAATTTATCTAAAGAGGCTGTTGATTTTGAAAGGGCTTCTTTAGAACCGGGTACAAAGGGATTTTTGGTTGCGGTGGCTTTGGATAATAAAGGACAATTGGGCTCATTAATTAAAGTACAGGCCGATTCAAAAGAAATGTCGTATAATTCTTCCATTTCGGTTGATGTATCTATCGAAGCGGGAACCTTATCTACTACTTTGACATTGACACCGACTGGTAACCCTGTGAAATACCGATATATTCACATGAAAATGAGCGAGTTCAAGAATTATCCGTATTGGGGAGATGAAGAAATGGTAAAGCAAGCTTTGATAATGAACAATGAAGTGACTGAAATTGCGGCAACCGACTTGAACAACCATCAATTGCTTATTGAGGATATACTGTTTAATACAGAATATGTACTTTATATGATAGCGGTTGATGCTGACGGTAATCCGTCTACAACAATGGTTAAAAAGGAATATACAAGCAAAAAGCCAACTTTTGTAAGAAAAGACAAAGATACGGATTTGTGGAATGCCAGTGTACCGGAAGTTACGATTGATAAGATAGAAAAAGATAAGTTCTACACTGTATCTTACACTGTGAAGCCTAACTCTGCTTGTGAAATTTTTTACGTATTTGCAGGGCCGGCAGATTACCTGACTGGTATGTATGATGAACAAATCAGGTATGTGATGAAGAATGGTGTGAAACAAACAACGACTTATTCAGGAAGTACTTACGGAACATTACCAACTAATATCAATGTTACCTGGATGGATAAAGAAGGACGTTTTTATGAAGTTTCTAAAACCGTAGTAGATGCTCCGACGCAATAATTTTAGTTTTCCAATTTAATAAAAAGATAAATGAAAAATATATTTTATAGTTTTTATAGTGTAGTATTACTTGTCTTGTGTCTGTTTACGTTCAGTAACTGTTCGGATAGTGACGACGGAGAAGTGGGAGATAATACGGATAACGGGATTACCGCAATCAGCAATGAAACGGAAAAAGCGGTTTCTCAATATGGAGAGACGGTTGATATTTCATTTACTGCTGCAGGTAAATGGACTCCTTCCCTGCAATATTCTACGGGATCGGATTGGGCCTCAATGACTAATATTAGTGGCAATTCGGCTGCTGGTAAGGGAGGATTCAGAGTAAAGATTGATAAAAATGAAACCGAAAAGGAACGAATACTGACAGTAGTTGTACAAGTAGAAGGATATAAAACTCCTGTTACTGTTTGTACTATTACACAAAAAGGAGGCTCCGGAACAGCAGTAGATCTGGCTCTTAATGAGTTTATGGATAAATATTTGAAGGAGCATTATCTCTTTAAAGATGAATATAATACATTGGATATAGATTATAAATCAGTATCTTATGATAAATTTCTGTCAACTTATCTTTTACCGATGAAAACCAACATGGAGGATGGAGGTACTTATCGTGCATTCTCTGTCAATGCCGGCAAGCGTTATATCTATTCTTATATTACGGAAACTACTGGTTCCGGTAGAACGCGTGCAAATACTCGTGCAACAAGTGTTGTAGGGTCGGGACTTGGTACGTTTTTCTCTTCTTATATGCCGGATAGAACAACTATTGGGTTATCTATTGGATATGTGTATTTAGAATCTCCTGCTACCAAAGCCGGATTGAGACGGGGCGACGTGATTGTTTCTGTTGATGGGGTTACTTTGAATAAGAACAATTACCAGCAATATATGAGTACTTTGTTTTATGCAGGTGGAGGCGAAACTTTTAAGATCGGCTATAGACGCAAAATCTTTGATGAAAAACAGGGTGGTTATGATTTAGTGGATGGAACTACTACATTAACTACCGGTGCTTACAACAATAGTCCTATCTTGAATTCGATGTTTATAAAAGATAAAAAAGAGAATAAATTCAACATCGGTTATTTGGTTTATCTAAGTTTTGATTTGAACTTTGAGGAAGACTTGAAATATGTAATTCAACAGTTCAAAGCAGAAGGTATCACAGATTTGATTTTAGATTTACGTTTCAATAATGGAGGTTCAGTTGAATTAGCCCGTTATTTAGCAGCTTCCATCGCTGGTACATCACATCGTTCGGATGTATTTATGAAAATGCAGCGTAGTTCGGGAGCTGATGAATACATTCGATTTGGTGATGGTGATGATCTAAATCTTAATTCTGTAAGAATCATCTGTTCAGAAGAAACGGCTTCCGCCAGTGAATTGATAATTAGTGGATTAAGAGGAATCGACTTCCCTGTGAAATTATTTGGTAGCCGCACGGAGGGAAAGAACGTGGGAATGGAAGTGCAAGAGTATAAATATGGAAATAAATATTATGAATTTGCTCCGATTACTTTCCGTTCTTTCAATGCTAAAGATTGGGGTGATTATGCTGATGGCATTGATCCGGATGTCATGTTGAACAATCAAAACTCAAGCTATGAGGATGATATTGATAATGTATTTCCTTATGCTTTCGGAGATTGGGATAATTTTGATTTCAATTATCCATTATATTGGGCACTATGTGATGTTCAAGGAGTGGATCCGACTACAGGAGAACCTGTGAAACGTAGCGGAAGATCAGGAATGACCCGCTCGCAACAAGATGAAATCATTAGAGTACCATCTATACCTTTGAAACGCCCTGTGGGAACTTTTGGCTCGCTCATTTATAACAAGCCGGAAGTGGAAAACTTATATTAGTAAGACTAAATCTCTTGTGAAATAAATTTTCTCTTAAGTTTAAGGGGATGCTTCTCGGTAAGGTGTTAGTGAGGGCATCCCCATTTTTGCTCTATAAATAAATAGAAATAAAATGGGATACTATGATGAATAAATCGTTATATAAATTAATCATATTCATTGGAATGTTAGGATTAATAAGTAGTTGTTCGGATGATGATTCTGAAAGTGAATCAGAATATGAAGTGGTGGATAATGTAGTAACTAGCTGGGATATTATACTTTCAAATTATTACGAAAAAACACTACCTTTAAGTGAAAGGTTATGTATCGGGGAGAGTGATAAATGTCCTTTGTCGAATACATACATATCAATAGTAAATTATGATTCTGAATATCCGATAGTCATACCGAGAGGTGTCTATCAATGGTATGAATATGGACGTTGGATAGATAGACCTGTACCAGCGAGTGAGTCTATAAAGGAAATCTTTAATTCTGATTGGTATGCGACTGTTGTAGTACTATATGGCGGTGAAGGAACATATAATTTTGCTGTAAGAATTTACAATCCTACTTTAAACAAATATTTTGTAACCAAGCCATATCAATTGAAAATATGGAGAGAAGGAGCAGAGGGGGAGTATAAGTGGTTTCGTTCTATTTCACTGGTAAATAATTAATTAACTTTAAAGAAAGAATACTATGAATGATAAAAATATGATGAGTTTGTTAGAGCCTATGCAGTATATGGAGCTGCTGTATTTTCTTACAATGCTAGTTACGACTTGAGTAGTTATGGGACTGTAAGTGATGGGAAATCACAATTCATGGAAAGCTTCCGAAAAATAGAAGAAACGGGTTTGCCCGGTGTAGGTGATGCTTACTCTATGATAAATTATGCAGTAGGGACATATACCGGAATAAAAGCTTATTCGCTTGTACATGATGGAATGTGGCGTGGAATGGATGGTAAATGGTATAAAACATCTTAGGGGAGGTAACCAATATACAGGGACTCGTGGTACTGTGACGAAAAAGGCTCTACGCTTAGAAAAAATAGGAAAATATATATTCGGTCTTGATGCTATAATTAATGGAGTTGTAATTTGGAACAATATTTCTGAAAAAGATTATCAATTTATATCCCAATCTTCGGCAAATATTGTTTTTGGATATATTTCTACTTATGGTGGACCATATAAAAAATATATTGAGAATGAAAATACTTAAACAAATATATGAGATATATGAATATCTATTTTATCGAACATATATATGGCAGCTTAGATTGTGGGGAGAAAAGAGGTCACCGGAAGTAGCAGGGCTATTACTACCGACCTCATTGTTTACTTTTGTTTTTGTTGGCCCAATAGTTGGAGTATTACATTCATTGGAAGTACAAAACAATGAAGAGTTAGGTATACTTTTGGCTGTTATATTCGCTTTTGTTGCTCATAGATTATTTGTTAGCAATGGACGATATTTGTCTATTGCTGATAAATATCGTAATGAAACTAAAGAAAAACAACGACAACGCATGAAACAAGTTTGGATTTTTTTAGCAATAAATCTTATTTGGGTAATATTTTGCATCTTTTTATTGATCAAAGTGATACCTCCGCCATCAAATGCAGATACCTCTAATAAGAATCCTTCTCAAGAATATATAGAGATGCTGAAAGATATAAGGAACCGACGAGCACAATAGAATATAAACAGTGAAATAAATTTGTTGTATAATAGATTATAATTTTGAACTTAGAAAAATGAGAATTATTTTATTTTTATTATTAGGTTGGTACACAATCGGGAATATACAAGCACAAATCAAAGAGCCTGTAAAGTTCAAGAATGAGTTGAAAATAACTTCGGAAACAGAAGCCGAAATCGTATTTACAGGATCCATTGAGAAAGGATGGCATGTATATTCGACTGAATTGGGAGATGACGGTCCTATTTCCGCCACTTTCAACCTAGATACAAGTAATCATGTGGAAATAGTAGGTAAACTGAAACCTGTTGGAAAAGAAATCAGTATTTATGATAAAATGTTTGAGATGAATGTACGCTATTTTGAAGATACGGTACAGTTTATCCAAAAAATAAGATTTACAGGAAGTGATTACTTTATAGAAGGATTTTTGGAGTTTGGGGCTTGTAATGATGAGAGTTGTTTACCTCCGACTCAAATTCCTTTTCAATATGGAACAAAAGCAGAAGCGAATATCGCAGTTATAAAAGAGGAGGAAGAGACTCCGGTAAATGTGATGGAGAAGCAATCGGAAAATGATCTTTGGAAGCCGGTTATTAATGAACTGCAAGAGTTGGGTGAAGAACATTCTCAAGAGGATAAATCCTGGCTGTATGTATTTGTCACCGGATTTCTTGGTGGGTTATTGGCTTTGTTCACTCCCTGTGTATGGCCGATTATTCCTATGACTGTGAGCTTCTTCCTGAAGAGAAACAAAGACAAGAAGAAGGGAATTCGGGATGCATGGACTTATGGCGCTTCGATTGTGGTGATTTATGTGACCTTGGGACTGGCAATTACTTTAATTTTCGGTGCCAGCGCATTAAATGCCTTATCAACGAATGCCATATTCAATATTCTCTTCTTCCTGATGTTGGTTGTTTTTGCAGCTTCTTTCTTCGGGGCGTTTGAACTTACTCTACCGTCTAAATGGAGCAATGCGGTGGATAGTAAAGCGGAAGCAACGAGTGGATTATTAAGCATTTTCCTGATGGCGTTTACGCTTTCTTTAGTTTCCTTTTCTTGTACGGGACCTATTATCGGCTTTTTGCTCGTACAGGTTTCTACAACTGGCAGTGTAATTGCTCCTGCTATCGGAATGTTAGGTTTTGCCATTGCTTTGGCTTTACCTTTTACACTATTCGCCCTTTTTCCTTCGTGGCTGAAGTCAATGCCCAAATCAGGAGGATGGATGAATGTGATTAAAGTGACACTGGGCTTTCTGGAACTTGCTTTTGCACTGAAATTCCTGTCTGTGGCCGATCTTACATACGGCTGGAGAATTTTGGACAGGGAAACTTTTCTAGCATTATGGATTGTGATTTTTGGTCTGATGGGCATATATCTGTTAGGGAAGATCAAGTTTCCGCACGATGGTGATGAAAATAAAGTAGGCGTTACACGTTTCTTCCTTGCACTCGTCTCTTTAGCATTTGCAGTATATATGATTCCCGGACTTTGGGGAGCTCCCCTAAAAGCTGTCAGTGCATTTGCCCCTCCTGTAATGACACAGGATTTTAATCTGTATTCGAATGAAGTCCATCCGAAGTTCAGGGATTATGATGCCGGAATGGAGTATGCTCGTCAACAGGGAATGCCTGTAATGGTTGACTTCACAGGATTTGGTTGTGTGAACTGCCGGAAGATGGAGGCTGCAGTATGGACTGATAATCAAGTAGGCCGCATTATTAATGACAAGTATGTGCTTATCTCTTTGTATGTGGATGATAAGACTCCGTTGGACAAGCCGCTTAAGGTTACGGAAAATGGAACGGAGCGTACCTTACGCACGGTAGGGGATAGATGGAGCTATCTGCAACGTGTGAAGTTTGGAGCAAATGCACAACCTTTTTATGTATTGCTGGATAATGAAGGTTATCCGTTGAATAAGTCGTACGCATATAATGAAGATATTACTTCCTATATTGAGTTTTTACAGAAAGGATTGGAACATTACGTAAAATGAATTTAGTCATTGATTTTCTTTTTAACCTGGACTCGTGATCGATAGGATTAGAAAAGGAATTTGTTTTTAGGTAGTAAGACCGGCATACAAAGCGTGACTTTGTTTGCCGGTCTTTGTACGCTCGGCATGAGCATTATCTAACGGGTGTAAGTCCCG